>JBBSLY010000001.1:0-18901 GCA_038233455.1 Solirubrobacterales bacterium
CCGGCTGCTCGCTCGCGCCTTTCACGAACGCGGGGAGCTTCGATTCTCACGGCTGATCGTCGACGGTGAGCTGATCGCGTTCGACCTCGCCCTTCTGCACGAGCGCCGCTACTACCTGCTGAAGACGGCATACCACGAGGGTTGGCGGCGCCACGGCCCAGGCCTGACGCTGCGCCTGTGGACGATCGAGCACTGCTTCGAGTCCGGGGTGGACGCCCAAGAGCTCCTCGGTTCCCACACCGAGTGGAAACGGCTGTTCTCGACTGGCCAGCGTGAGTACCGGCTGTTTCGCGCCTACAGCCACCGCCCGCTGAGCCTTGGGCGCTACCTCTATCGGCGTGCTCGGCCGACGCTTCGCTCGGCGTACCGCCGCGTGCGTCGCCGCGACCGGTCCGAGTAGCGCCGTGACCCGTTCTACGCGCGCGCGCGCCGGCGCCTGAGCCAGATGACCGCGCGCCTTGCTCGATCAGGCAGCCGCCGCGCCGCCATCTCGCGAACCAGCCTTCGCGTGCGTCGCGCGCGCAGGACCGCCGATCCGGGCCGCCCCGGCGCCAGCGCGAGCCAATCGAGCTGCTGCTCGGCGTCGGCAAAGCGGAACTTGTAGGGCTGGCCGCCGGGCCCCAGGTCGATCAGGCTTTCGCTTCTGGCCAGGGCGTCGGTGATGGCCTGGAAGACCCCCTGGTTACCCGGACCGAAATCGCTCCACCGCGGGTCGTAAGCGCCCAACCAGTAGTTCGTGACCCCGCCTGCGGCGAGGAAGAGCTGCACGCTCGCGACCTGATCGCCGACGTGGATGGTGTAGATCCGCATCCGTCCGGCGGCGACCAGCTCTCGAGCGGCGTCACGCAACATTTTCTCGACTCCCTCGTCGAGCGCCGCAGAGCCTCCTGCGTCGCGCCAGCGCGCGTAGTGCAGGCGGGCGAACGCATCCAACGCGCCGTCGACGTCTTCAGGTGCCTCTGGCATCCCGTAGCGGGCGCCGTCCGACTCGAAACGGCGGCGCTTGCTCGTGAGCTGGTTGCGAAAGTTGCGGCTGCGGGAAGCCAGGTAGCTGTCGAGGTCGATGCCATCGAGCGGCACACCCGGAGCAGGTAGCGAATAGTCGCAACGCTCGCTCGGGCGCCGGTGACCTGGCCAGACTTCGCGCAACAGTGGCGGCCAGCGCGAATCGGCGCCGATCCCATCGAACTCGACCAGCGTAGGACGCGGGCGCTGGTCGGCAAGCGCCCGCGCGAAGACGCGGGCGCAGTCGGACTCGCGGCCCGCGGCGGCCAGCGGCTCGGTGGGCGAGCAGATCGGCGCCGACAGCAGCCGGTAGCGGGTGAAGCCCGGCCGGCCTACGGCGAAGAAAGGCGCTATCCCGATCAGCGACCCGTCCTCGACGGCGGCGACCACGACCAGTCGGGACCGTTCGGGGGCCGCGTTGCGCCACCAGCCGAGCATCCAAGCGGGTGCGCAGTAGGGCCGCCCGCAGCTCACCGCGAGCTCGTCCCAGCGCTCCACGTAGGGCCCAAGTGCGGCGGGATCGTCGACGACGTGTGCGGAGAGAGCCATGGTGTGGTGGCGCGCGCGGCTCAAGCGTCCGTCGCCCGATTCCGACAACATATCGACGTGATCGGAGGCAAACTCCCACCGCTGGCTCTTGCCTATCACGGCCTGTCGGCGGTTCCGATGGTCCGTGACCCCGATCTGCTCTTCGTCGACCCATGCCATTTGGTCCGTCACATCCGCAAGCTGCATAGCTGGGGATATGAGCTGGTCACCTTTGGCGAGTTGGCCCATGCACTGAGGGAGGGCACGGGGGCGGGTCGTGCCGCACTCACCTTCGACGACGGCTTTGTGGACAACCTGCGCGAGCTGCCGGCGATCCTCGCCGGTGAGCAGGCCCGCGCGACCGTCTTCGTGCCCTCCGGGTGGCTTGGCCAGTCCCACCCATCGGCGCCCTGGACCCGGGTGATGACAGACTCGGAGGTGGTGGAGTTGAGCCGTGCAGGGGTGGAAATCGGCTGTCACACCCACTCCCACCCGGACCTCTCCACCCTCACCCGCGAGCAGGCGCTGGAGGAGTTCACAACTGCCAAGGGCATACTGGAGGAACTGCTCGACCGGCCCGTCGAAACCGCGGCGTACCCCTTCGGGCGTACGTCCGTGACAGCCCGCGCGGCGTGTCGGGATGCAGGGCTGCTCGCCGCCTGCCGGACTTGCGGGGAGGGGACCTTCTCCGATCCGTACGACATCCCCCGCCAGGACATGACCAACGGCTCCTCGATGACCGGGTTGAGGCTCAAGCGCGTCGGACGCTACGAGAACCTCATGCGGCGGCTGCCCTTCCGCGCCGCTCGCAGCGCACGGCGGCGGGCGCTGGAGCTGAGGCGGTGAGGCGCTCACCGGTGGTGCTCGTCCACCATGGCGTGGACGCCCTAACTGACCGCGAAGACCCGCACCGCCTAGTCGTCTCAGCCTCCCATCTGGAATCACAGCTGCGGCTCATGCTGCGGCTGCGCTACCGCTTCGTCACGGTCGAAGAACTGTTCGCAGAGCATGGCCCGCACCGCCCCCTGCCGGGGACGGCGGTGCTGACCTTCGACGACGGCCTAGAGGACAACCTGCGCGTTGCCGCGCCGCTTCTCAACAGGCTCGGAATTCGGGCTACGTTCTACGTGTGTCCCGGCATGTGGGGAGCCCAGCACTCCTACATCCCCGGGCCACCCGGCAGGCTGATCACGCGCGGCGAGGCCTCGGCGCTCTGCAATGAGGCAGGCATGGAGCTCGGATCTCATGCACTCAGCCACCCGGACCTGCGCACGCTCTCAGACCGCCAGCTGGCGCACGAGCTGAGTACTTCCAAGGCGGCGATCGAGGAGATCACCGGCGTGGAGTGCAAGACGATCGCCTACCCGTTCGGCCTCTCCGACGAGCGCGTTCATGGCGCCACGGCGCACGCCGGGTACCAGCTGGCGCTGGGCTGGGGGCCCGGTCGGTGGACACCTATGGATGTGCCCCGCGTTCCCGGGCCGCCCCGCCATGGCGGCAGCCGCCTGGCGCTGAAGCTACTGGGCGTCAGGCGCCGGGCCCGCTGAGCGCACCGCTCGCTTGCGACGCACGAACTCCCACAACTGCCCGTAGTCGGCGGGGTTGAACCGCCGCTCATAGGCGCCGAGCAGACCGACGTAGACGGGGACCGAGACAAGCACCGCAAGCCCCAGGTGATCGTGGAGGAAGTACATAGTGGCAGCCGCGGCGCCGGTCGCCAGAGCCGGGCCGGTGACCACTCGGCCGGCGTCAACGCCCCCGCTGACCCGGAGCGCGAAGAACAGCATCGCGGCGGAGGTAAGCACGGAGGAGATCGAGGTGCCCGCGGCCGCGCCGTCGAGCGAGAAGGCAGGGATCAGCACCAGGTTGAGCGAGATGTTCTCGATGGCGACCACCGCGTAGATCCAGGTCAACTTGCTCTGCTGGTCCTGAGAGACCAGCACGTAGCCGGCTACATAGGAGATGGGATAGAGAAAGATCGCTGGGCCGAGCAGTGCCAGCGCGAGCGAGCCGTTTCCGAAGCTCTCTCCGTACAGAAGCACCATGAGTGGGTGCGCGAGGAGCACGGCGCCTGCCGCAAGCGGCAGGGTGCAGGCGAGGCCCAGCTTGAGCGATCCCTCAAAGACGCGTGCGACCGCATCCTGGGACTTCTCGCTCAGCCGTGATAGCACCGGATAGACCGCCGCCCCGATGCTCCAGGAGATGAACAGCGTGCTCTCGAACAGACGGTACGCGGCTCCATAGAAGCCCACCTGCGTCTCTGACTCGTACCAGGCCAGCATCGTGATGTCCACGCGAAACAGAATCGTGGCGAAGAGCCCGGCAAGCCCGATCGGCAGCGCCGCTCGCATCAGCGGCTTCCAGCGCCTGAGCTCCACCTCGAGGCGCGGCCTCACGATGTTGGCCAGCAGGAGCCTGAGCGCAAGGGCGAGCGCCAGCAGCGCGATCACGAGGTAGATCGCGGCCACCGCCACGACCCCGGCGCCGAGCAGCAGCGCCGTGACCCCGATCGCAGCGGTCGCCCACCGCTGGAAGATGATCACCACGGGGATGTAGCCGAGCCGCTCGTGAGCCTGGTAGACGGCGAAGCAGGTGCTCATCAGAGCCTCAGCAACGACCGCAACGCCGAGCAGGGCGACTACCGCCCCCGCCTCGCCGCCCGGCCCGATCAATGCGTACACGAAAAAGGCCACCGCCAGCGCCGGAACGGCAAGTGTCAGCTGAAGCGCGATCGTGTTCGCGAAGTAGCCGTGAATGCGCTCGCGGTCGCGCGCGACCTCGCGGGTCAGGATGGCCTGCTGACCGAGATTGGCGAGCGTGGTGACGAGGGTCACGAATGCGAGGCCGAAGGCGAAGACTCCGAACCCCGAAGCGCCCAGCCGCCTGGCCATGACGACCTGGAGCGCGATCGTTGCAACCTTGGCGCCCAGGTCCGCGACGGCTCGAAAGCCGGTGTTGAGGAGGATGCGACGAGCGGTAGCGACCGGAGCCGCCGCGCTCGAGTCCTCAGCTGCGCCGGTCAGCGATCTCCCCCGCAAAGGCGGCGAACTCGGTCAGGAACCGCTCCGTAGCAAAGCCGCGCGCATTGTCGCGGATGGCGGGCTCGTCGAAGGTGCGCGACTCGAAATCGAGAATCGCGGCGCAAACGCCGTCGACGGATTGGTCGCCAAAGAGGACACCGGTGACCCCGTCTTGCACCGAATCGCGCACCCCACCAACCCCGTAGGCGATCACGGGCACCCCGGCGGCCTGGACCTCGACCGGGACGATGCCGAAGTCCTCCTCGCCGGGAAACAGCAGGGCCCGGGCGCCAGATACAAGCCGCCGCAACTCGGCGTCGTCTACCTCGCCCAACACCGTCGTTTCGGGCCCGGCCTTCTCGCGCAGCTCGCCGGCGGTGCGTCCCGCTCCAGCCACGATCAACCGTCGGCCAAGGCGCTCACACGCCTCCAGCGCGAGATCCGGGCGCTTGTAGGGAATGACCCTGCCGAGATAGAGGTAGTAGTCCTGCTCGTCTCTGGCGGTCTCGAGGAAGGGCTCCACGTCAACGGGCGGATGGATCACGCGCGCATCGCGGCGGTAGTACTTGGCGATCCGGGCCGCGACGTGATTGGAGTTGGCTACATACTCATCGGGGCGCGTGGAGGCCGCCAGGTCCTGGCGGCGAAGGTGGGCTAGAGCCGGTGTCTGCACGAGACGAGCCATGGCTCCGATTGGCTCCCCGGCGAGGAAGCGCGGCTCCCACGCGTAGCGCATCGGGGTATGGCAGTAGCACAGGTGCAGCGTCCCAGGAGCGGTGATCACGTTCTTCGCGCACGAGTGGTTGCTCGAGATCACGAGGTCGTAACCGGTGAGGTCGAACGATTCGAAGGCGAGGTTCATCAGCGGCAAGAGCTTGGGGTAGATGCTCCGGGCGCGAGGTACTCGCTGCAGAAACGACGTGTGCACTCGTCGGGTGGTGATCTTCGCGGGCCACGGCTCAGGGTCGTAGATCGACGTGAACAGCTCGGCGTGTGGGAACAGGTCGAGCAGCGCCAGGACGACCTTCTCCGACCCGCCCGGGATGGTCAGCCATTCATGCGATATAGCGACCCGGGGAAAGCGCTCGGCAAGCGCTGCTGTGGACGGAGGAGGGGCCATGGCTGGGAGATCAGGCGACTGACCCATTGTGGGGCACGCCTCGGCCGTACTCGGCCCCGAGGTACCCCCTGCGGTCAGCTGAGCGGGGCGACGGCGGCGCGGCGGTCGACATAGCCTGCGGTGATCCGCCAGCGGCCGTTTGCGACCCGCTGAGGCAGGCGGCGAGAGAAGCGCCCGGACTTGTTGACGCGGAACCTGACCGACACGCCCGCACGCTTCGAAAACCGGCCGCGCTTGGCGAGGTAGCGGTACGCACGCACTTGGACCCGCTTGCCGGCCTCACCCCGGCCTCGCGCGATCAAGCGGAACCGGCTCGCGCCCTTGCCGAGGCGGCTCGCGCGCTTGCGCACGCGCCTGGTGGCCGCCGCTCGAGCCGCCGGGGCGCCCCGGAAGCGCTCGCGCAGCAGGCGGATCTTGAGCGCCTGCCAGTCGACTCGCGCGACCCGGAGGGCAAGGCTGCGCTGTCCAGGCTCGGCGGACTCCTTCTCCGCGCCCTTGCCCGAGCCGGCGGGCACCGGCCGCGACAGCCCTCGGGCGGCCCGACTCAGAGCGGCAAAGGCGGGCTTGGAGCTGCCATCGTGGCGCAGCAGCCCGAAGTTTGACTGGGGATCGGAGGGCTCGTTGCGAGTGTCCTGCAGCTCATAGAGGATCCCAACCGGGACGTAGTCCCAGGAGCGCATGATCTCGAAGGCCTCTTCGGTGTAACGCGCCTGATCGGATTCGCCGACCCCGTTGCGCCAGGACTGCTCGCCGCGGATGCTCGAGGTGGACCAACCGAACTCTGTCAGCCAGATAGGTTTGTCAACCCCGTGGTCGAGCAGCGTTTCGCGCACGGCCGGGACGCCGCGCACGAAGCTGTTCTTGATCCACTTGTCCGACAGCGGGTCGGTCGGCGCGGTATCGCCAGCGTAGGGATGGATGGAGAAGGCATCGAAGCTGCCGCCGATGCCGCGGCGCATGAGCGCATCGGTAAAGCGGTAGTCGGCCTCGGCGAGCGACCCGGCGAGGACCGTCGCGTTGGGGTCCGCGGCCTTGGCCGCCGGATAGGCAGCCTTGACGATGTTGGCGTAAGCCGAAGCCTGGTCGTCGGCCTTCAGGAAGCTCTGCGAGTTCGGCTCGTTCCAAATCTCCCAGGCTGCGACGCGGCCGCGGTAGCGTTTGACCAGGAACGCGAGCGCATCGCCGTAATCGCTCGCGTCACGCGGGGCGTATCGCTGTACGTCGCGGTCCCACCAGGAGCCCTCGCAGCCCTGCCGCACCTGATCTGGCGCCGACGAGGCCCAGCAAGGGCTGTCGGTGAGGGTGAACAGCAGCTGGACGCCGTGAGCCTCGGCCTGGGTTACCAGCGCATCGATCCGGTTGAGGTACCAGCTCTCGTAGCGGTCCTTGCTCTGCTCTTGCAACGAAGACCAGCCGACATCTACGCGAGCGATTCCCACCCCCGCAGCGGCCAGGCGGCCGAGTTCGCGGTCCATGTCCTGGGCCGAAACCCCTCCCCAGAGCAGGTGGGCGTTTACGCCGGCGGTCTGCGCCGCCAGTGAGCGCGTGGGGGCCACAGCGGAGATCGTAAGCGCCAGCAGGGCGATGCTCACCATCGTGGCGGTACGCCTTGTGAAGAAACGACACTTGAACCTGGCCACACCCGACCTCCATGTCCGGTGCGCACCCCAACCACTCCTTCGGTAGCCCGGCCCGCTCCAGATGGAGCCCCGTGGCTTTGCGAACTCGCCTCGCGACGAGCGTGCCCTTGTCGGGAGAGCGCTTTTGAAGAACTTGCACTCTCCCCTTCGACGCTTGCGGGCCGTTCGGTAGGGTCGTGGCGAGCCCGTGGACGAACGTCCGACCGGGGCGGCGCCGCCACGGCGGCCTGCCTGCCGACCGGTATATTGCCGTGCCCGTGACCGACGCGCCACGAGGCCAAGAAGCCAAGGTCTCACCCTTCTCCGTCGTCGTCACCGTGTTCAACGACCGCGTCGAGTTGGCGCAACTGCTCGATGCGCTCGAGCACCAGTCTTGCCCCCCCGCAGAGGTCGTGATAGTTGACGGCGGCTCAACGGACGGCACTCAGGAACTGGTGCGCGACTGGCAGCCGAAGTCCCTGGAGGTGCGTCTACTGGTGGAGCCCGGCTCCAACATCTCCGCCGGCAGGAACGTCGGCATCGCCGCGGCCAAGCAGCAGTGGGTGGCCTGCACCGATGCCGGCTGCCGCCCCGTGAGGGAGTGGCTCGAGGCCTTCGAGGGCGCGCTCGAGGACGGGGACCTGCTGGCAGGCATCTACGTCGTTGTCGGCGAGACGCCCTTCGAGCAGGCACTTGCGGCAGCTCTGTATCCGTCACCGGACGAGATCGCAGACCAGGGCACGTTCGTGAAAACGTGGTTGCGGGTGTTCGGCAAGCGCTATGAGGCCACCCACGCGGCGACGCGATCGATCGCCTTCACGAGACACGCGTGGGAGGCGGCGGGCGGGTTTCCGGAGCACGTCTACGCCGGCGAGGACCCGGCTTTCAGCCAAGCGGTCCTACGCGCCGGGCTTCGAGCAGAGCTGGTCCCTCGGGCTTCAGTGAAGTGGCGCCCGCGCCCCACCTGGCGCGCGAACGCACGCATGTACCGCACATATGCCCGTGGCAGCATCGCCACCGGCGCCTACTCCCGTCACGCGATTCGGGCGCTGGTGTGGAGCGCGCTCCCGGGTCTCGGTCTGTGCGGAGGCCTGCCGGGCCGGGCGGTCGTGGTCGCCTTCGCCGCCGCCTATCTCAGCCTCCCCGTCCGGCGGGCGCGGCGTTCGGGTATCCCCGCCACGAGCTGGTGGCGCCTGCCGGGGGTGATCGCGATGAAGGATCTCTCTCAGATAGCCGGGGCGGCGCTGGGCATCTCCGATCGCCTCAGGGGTGTCGCTCAGCCGACTCCGTGGGGCGGTCAAGCACAACCGCTGCGCCAAGAAGCGTGATGCAAATCGCCGCGATCACGTTGGACCGCACGGTGTAGTCGACCATTCCCTGTACGGCCACCGCGACGAGCGCGGCGGTGACAGCGACCGCGTACGAGCGCTCGCGTCCTGTCGTGCGGGTGCAGCCCCGCCAGAGCAGGCCGACCAGGATCGCCGCCAGCCAGATGAAGGCGGCCAGGCCCAGGAGCCCCATTTCGGCGAGCGTATTGAGCGCGAGGTTGTGAGCGTGTGAGAACGGCGCGTTGGTGAGCGGGTCGATGAGCCGGTAGCGCTGGGAGATGAGTGGGAACTGACCGACGCCGACGCCGATCAGCGGGTGGTCGCGCACGATTCCCGGCGTGGCGCGCCAGAGAAACAGCCGGGGGTCGGCGCCGCGCGCGGAGTAGCTCACGGATTCGAGCCGCTGGGTCACACGGTCGAACGTCTGCGAGCTGCCCACAGCGCTGCCACCTGAGATCGCCACTGCGGCGAGGCCCACGGCCAGTGCTACTGCCGTGGCGCGCCGGAAGGGGCGCCAAACCAGCATGATCGCTATCGCCGCGCCGGCGGCCAGGAGGCCGCCGCGCGACAGCGAGAGGGTAAGGCCCGCAACCGTCGCGCCGAACGACGCGAATCCGAGCGGGCGCAGGACCTTCGCGCCTCCAGTGGCGATCGCGATGGAGGCCGCCATCGTGATCGCCAGGAAGACGGCCAGCAGGTTGGGGTGCCCGAAGGACCCCGCTGCCCGGCCCGTGGCCTGGGTGCCGAGCGCCACCAGTTGCTGTTCCTGGCCCGCGGACCCGATCGCCGTCACCAAACCTACGATGCCGCCCGTCAGAGCGAGCACCGCCAGGATCCTTCCCACCAGCTGGGAGTCGCCGTCGCAGACCAGCATCTGGTAGATGAAGAAGAACGACGTCCACATCAGCACGATCTTCACCACGGTGAAGAGGTCGACCGCGACTATCAAGCCGAGCAGAGCAACCACCAGCAGCGCGGCGAGCGGCTTGGTAAGCGGCGAGGCGACCACCGGCGTGTCGCCCGCCGCGATCCTTTGAAGCGCCCAGGCAATACCAGTGAGCGCGAACAGCGCCTCGGCCGGCGACAGCCCCGCGCCGCCACCTATCGAGAACGAGAACAGCTCGAAGGGAATCAGCAGGATCGCAAGTAGAAGCGCTCGCTGGGGACTGGCCACGGCCACCACCAGCGCTATAAGCACGGCGACCGCCGCCAGCAGCGCGAGGGGCCCCACCGCCTGAGATACGCGCATCGCGAGCGCCGCAATCACGGCGGCCGGCAGTGCGTATACAAGCGGCCCGAGCCGCGACCGTGACAGCGCCACTACACCGGCTCGCGCTCGTGCTCCGCCTTTCGCCGAGTCGACGCGCGCGGGGAGGGCCTATCCCCCGTCCCGTCGGGGAACTTGAACTTCGAGGCCTCGACGTAGGGAGCGTAATAGCGGTAGGACTCACGTCCCGTGCGCACCCGGTTGAGCACCACGCCGACGAGATCTGCCCCGGACTTGCGCAGCTGGACGGTCGCCTCGATCAGCATGTCGCGCCGTGCCTGGCCAACGTCGATCACAAGCACGACACCATCGACGGCGGCCGTCACGGCCGAGGCATCGGCGACCGCGGTGACCGGCGGCGTGTCTACGAGCACGTACTGGGCCTGCTGGCGCAGGCGGGCGAGCATGGCGGGGAACGCCGGCGTGGTGAGCAGCGCGGCCGGGTTCGGCGGCACCGGCCCTGATGCGAGCACGTCCGCGTCGGGGACGCCGGTGGTCTGCAGCAGCTCGACCGGATCGCGGGACTCGACGAGCACGTTGGTGACTCCCTCCCGACCCTCGACCTCGAAGTTCGTCGCGAGCATCGGCCTGCGCAGGTCGCAATCGACGGAGATGGTCCGCTCGCCGCCGGCCGCCAAGCTGCGAGCAACACCGGTGACGATGGTGCTCTTGCCTTCGGCGGGCAGGGCGCTCGTGATCGCCAGCAGCGTCCCGCCGGAGTGTGGGCTGCTGAAGCGCAGATTCGCGCGCAGGAACCGGAGCGCCTCGTGGAACATGTCGTTGCCGTCTCGCTTCGATGCCTGTACCGGTATGCGAGCGAGCACCGGCGCCTCGACGATCTCCATTATCTCGGCCTCATCGCGAATGCGCTTGTCGAAGGTGTTGCGCAGCAGGCCAGCGAGGGCGGCGAGAATCGCCGCGAGCACGACCGCAACGGCCCCGTTCAGCTTCGTACGGGGACGCGCCGGATCACGCGGCAGGTCGGCGGCGGCGGCGACGCTGATGTTGCTGCCCTGCAGGGTGACGCTCTCCTGGGTGGCGCTGAACGAGCTCTGGGCAGCCGCGAGTTCACTTGTGAGCGTCTCGGCCCGCGCCACGTCCGCCGGATCAGTCGACCCCTCGACAACCTGAAGCTTGGTGGCCAGATCGCCGATCTGCTCTCTGAGGCTCTCCAGCCGCCCCTCCCCCGCGGCCTCCGCCGCTCGCCGCTGAGTCGCCACGAACGTCTCAGCGAAGGTGTTGGCGACGGCGCGGGCCCGAGCGGGCTCGGTCTCAAGCGCGGAAACCTCGATCAAGCGCGTTCCGTTGAGCACCTCGAAGCTCACCGCCTCGTTCAGCTCGCTTCGGGTAGTGGGAAAAGGCAGGGCCTCGATCACGGCATCGGCGACGGCCGGGCTGTCGAGCAGCTCCGCGTAGCTCTGAGCCAGAACCTCGTCGAGTTGCACCGCGGTGGCGCCGGTGCTGATCGGCCGGTTCTCGCCCACGAACAGGGTCGCTACCCCTTCGTACTGCTTTGGCATGCTCGCGATCACGAGGCCCGCAGCGACGAGCGCAAAGAGAAAGACGGTGACCACCGTGGCACGTTGGCGGCGAAGCAGTATCTGGGATAGTTGGTGCAACGACATGACCGGGGTGCGAACAGTATCGGCGCGATCGGCCGTTCGGTGAACCCCCGCACCCGGATCATGCTCGCATTCACCTCGGGCCAGCCTGGCGGGGCGGAGCTCGCGACCGCAGATCTCGTACCCCACGCGCCCCTCGACCTCGAGCTGAGCGCGCTCCTGCTTTCGCCCGGCGGGATGGCGAAGATCGCTTCCGACCTGGGCCTGGACGTGCGTGTGGCATCCCTCGCCGGGCGACCAAGTGTGCGGCAGGCCATCCGCTTCCACCGAGGGCTACGGACGCTGCTGCGCCAGGACCGACCGGACGTGCTCTTCGCGATCGGGGTGAAAGCCGCAGTGCTCTCCGTCCTCGCAGCCCGCGCCGAGGGCGTCCCGATCGTTTGGCGCAAGGTCGACTTCGCTTACGACGGCTGGCTCTCGAGGCCGCTTTCGCGCCTCTGCGCTGGAGTGATCGCCGTCAGTGAGGCGGTGGGGCGCTCGGTCCATCCCGCCAAGCTCACGGCGGTGGTCGGGGTACCGGTGCGCCTGGGAGAGGACTACCGGGTCTCCACTCCCCGGCCGCCCGCCACGATCGGCTCCGTCGGGCGGCTGGTGCCCTACAAGGGTCACCACCACGTGATCGAGGCGGCCGGCCGGCTATCACAGACGTTCGCCGACGTGCGGGTGGTCATCGCCGGGGGCGCGGCACCCGAGGCGCCCGACTACGAGGACCGGCTGATGGAGACCGCGCGCCGACACGGCCTCGAGGACCGCGTGGAGATAATCGGGCACGTCGACCGCATCGAGGAGGTGCTCGAAAGGCTCACGGTGTTCGTAGTCGCCACCTACCAGGACGAGCTGGGGTTTGGGCGGGAGGGTCTCGGTGCCGCGATGCTCGAAGCCAGCTGGGCGGGACTTCCGATCGTCGCCACCTCCGGGGGTGGCTCGCCGGAAGGCCTGCAGGACGGTGTCACGGGCACGCTGGTCGAGCCCGGCGAGCCGGGCGCCATCGCCGCGGCGATCGGCGAGCTGCTTAGCGATCCTCAGGCGGCACGCGCAGCCGGAGACGCCGGGGCGAACTTCGCGCGTGAACGGTGCCGGCCGGCGGAAGTGGCGGACACACTGTTCGGCCACGTCCGGAGCCTGGCCCGATGATCGACCTCCACGCCCACATCCTGCCGGGCATCGACGATGGGCCTCCGGACCTGGAGAGCTCCGTGAGGATGGTCCGGGCGGCGGCCGCGGGCGGGGTGACGAGAATGGCGGCCACGCCTCACATGCGGGGCGACTACCCGGACGTTCGACCCGAGGATCTCGCGGGCCGCTGCGCTGAGCTCCAGGCTGCCGTCGCCGACGAGGCCATCGAGCTCATACCGGCTGCGGAGGTCGATCTGCTCTGGGCGCTCGGCACCAGTGATGACGACCTCCGGTTGGCGTCCTATGGGGGCCGGGGCAACGACCTCCTGGTCGAAACGCCCTACGGACCGCTGCCAGATCGCTTCGAGGAGATGCTGTTCGACATCTCCCTGAAGGGGTTTCGCGTCCTGTTGGCCCATCCAGAGAACAACCCAACCTTCCAGCGCGACCCCGCTCGTCTGGAAGTCCTCGTGTCGCGCGGGGTGCTCGTTCAGATCACCGCCCGCAGGCTTACCGAACGAGGCCGGCGCCGCTCGCCGGCCGCGCGGCTCGCCGAGATGTTGTTCGAAAATGGAAACGCCCACGTCATCGCCTCCGACTCGCACTCGAGCGGCCCGTGGCGTCCCCCGGACCTCGGGCAGGGCGTGGACGCCGCAGCTCGGTTGGGGGCCAGACGCGCCCGGTGGATGGTCACCGAGAGCCCGGCTGCGATCCTGGCCGGCAGCGCGCTGACGGCGGGGCCGCCCGCCGAGGCGGACCGGCGGCGCGATTGGTGGGGACGGCGTGGCCGCCGGCGGTCGGAGCGCCGGCGCGCACTCTAAGGCGCGAGGGCCCCCGACAGGTGCCACGACGTCGCCGCCGATGGCTTGTGTACAGTGCCGTCCACACAACGCCGAGCTCCCGTGAGGATGCGGGAGGCGGGGGAACCAGGTAGCAGGGGCGAACGCACGCTCTCCGCCGGAGTGCTGCGCGCGCAGGCTTCTTCAGCGCGAGCCCGTCAGCTAACCCCGCAGGCCGACGAAGGAGATAGATGAGACCACGAGCCGCCCTCGCGCTCGCAGCCACTGCCGTGCTGCTCGCGCTCACAGTCTCGGCCGCCCCGGCCGTCGCCCGTACCGCGGAAGGCCGGATGCAGAAGATCGCCCGCACCGAGATCAACGCCTTGCGCTCCCACAGCGGCCTACGCCCCCTGGCCCGCTCGCGTGCCCTCGAGCGCTCGGCCTCCCGCTACGCCCGCTTCATGCTGTCCCATGGCTACTTCGGACACCTCTCGCAGATCCGCGGTCCGCGCCGCTTCCGCCCGCTTGCAGAGGTCATCCTGCTCCACCGTGGACGCCACGGTCAACCGCGAACGGCCGTGCGCAACTGGGGCCGTTCGGCCGGGCACCGCTACGTGATCCTGGGCGCCAAGTATCGCCGGATAGGAATCGGCAAGGCGAGCGGACGCTTCCAGGGGCGCCGGGTCACGATCTGGGTGTCGCACCTGGGCACGCGCAAGAGTCGCCGCTAGAGCCGGAAAGGTCTCCCGGGACGCGCGCAGCCGCCAGCCCGCTAGCCCGGCGTCTTGCGCGGCACCAGCACGGTGCGCTTGAACTCGGCCACGAGCGTGCCGTCCTGGTTGAGCACGCGCGTGTGCACGCGCACGACGCCACGGTCGGGCTTTGAGCGCGACTCCTTGACGTCGAGCACCTCGCTCTCGCAGAACAGGGTGTCGCCGTGGAAGACCGGCGCCGGATGCGAGAGCTCGTCCGTTGCGAGGTTGGCGATCGCCTTGCCGGACACGTCACCCACCGACATGCCGAGCGCCAGCGAGTAGACCAGCGGCCCGACGACCACGTTGCGGCCCTGCTGGGAGGCGCCGGCGTAGACGTCGTTGATGTGCAGCGGGTGGTGGTTCATCGTGATCAGGCAGAAGAGGTGGTCGTCTGACTCGGTGACGGTCTTCGCGGGCCAGTGGCGATAGGTGGCGCCCACCTCGAACTCCTCCAGGTAGCGCCCGTACTGGCGTGCGCCCGAGGCCTCGCGCTCGGCCTGATCGGTCGTGAATTGCGTGGTCTGGTCGTCGCTCATAGGCCGCGGCACTCTAGAGGACCGCCCGTGACCGCTAGATTTCCCGGCCGTGCGAAACCCCCGCGACTTTCTCAAGCCCCTGGCCATCGGCGCGCCCGATCCCGTTGACGAGGTACCGCTCACGCCCTCGCGGATGATCCATTTCTTCGACCCCTCCAACGAGAAGATCGTCGGCAAGCTTGCCGACCTCTCGACGAAGGCCGACGTGCTGCTCGGCAACCTCGAGGACGCGATCTCGGTCGACAGCAAGGAGGCCGCGCGGGCCGGCCTCGTGAAGGTGGGCAAGGAGATCGACCTGGGCGAGTGCGCCCTGTGGACGCGTGTCAACGACCTGGCGAGCCCATGGGTGCTCGACGACCTGACCACGCTCGTCTCAGAGATCGGCGACAAGCTCGAGGTCGTGATGGTGCCCAAGGTCGAGGGGCCGTGGGACATCCACTACGTCGACCGCCTGCTGGCCCAGCTCGAAGCCCGGGCCGGCCTCGACCGCCCGATCCTCGTCCACGCGATCCTCGAGACCGCGCAGGGCGTGACCAACCTCGAGGAGATCGCCGCCGCCTCGCCGCGGATGCAGGGCATGAGCTTTGGCCCCGCCGACCTGGCCGCCTCGCGGCGGATGAAGACGACCCGGGTAGGCGGCGGACACCCCGGCTACCTGGTGATCAACGATCCCGACGCCGACGATCCCGAGGCACCGCGACCGACCGCGCAGCAGGACCTGTGGCACTACTCGATCGGGCGCATGGTGGACGCGTGCGCGGCCACCGGAACGCTGCCCTACTACGGCCCGTTTGGTGACATCAAGGATCTGAAGGGCTGCGAGGCCCAGTTCCGCGCCGCCTTTTTGATGGGCTGCGTCGGCGCCTGGTCACTGCACCCCGCCCAGATCGACGTGGCCAAGAAGGTCTTCTCTCCCGACCCCGAGGAGGTGAAGTTCGCCAAGAAGGTGATCGAGGCGATTCCCGACGGCCGCGGTGTGCACATGATCGACGGCAAGATGCAGGACGACGCCACCTGGAAGCAGTGCAAGGTGATGGTCGAGCTGGCCGAGCGTCTGGCCGAGAAGGACCCAGAGCTCGCCGAGGTCTACGGGCTGCAGCCGGCCTGACGCGCTGGTTCAGTCGCGCGCGCCCTCACCAGACCAGCTCCACCCCGTAGGCGGCCAGCCGCGAGTCGGCGCTGACAAGCGCGCGGTCCTCGAGCGCCGCCTGGGCGACCAGCAGCCGGTCGAACGGGTCGCGATGGTGCCAGGGCAGGCGCTCAACGTGCTCCGCGTGCTCGGCGGTAACCGGCATGGCGTCAAAGCCCAAGCGGATGATCGCCCGCGCCCACCCGTCCTCGATGACCAGCTTGCCGAGCGAGCGCTTGATAGCGATCTCCCAGACGCTGACGGCACTCACCGACACGGAGCTGCCCTCGTCCTCGAGCGCGGCTTGGGCCTTCTCCGTCACAGAGGGGCGCTGACCCAGCAGCAGCCACACGACGACGTTGGTGTCAAGCAGCAGCCCCCTCACGCGTGGGGCTCGAAGCCCTCGGGCAGCTCGTCGAACTCGGGGCCGATCGATCCCTCCAGCTCGCCCCAGATCTGGCGTCGCCCCGGACCGCGCGGGGCCCTGACGAGCATTGCCACCGGTTCGCGACCACGCCGAATCACCACCGACTCGCCCGCCTCGACCCGGCGCAGCAGGCGCGACAGCTGAGTCTTTGCCTCTTGGACGGTGACCTCCACGCGTCTGCAGCGTACCAGGTCGACCAGGTTGGTCTGGTCAACTGCCGGGGAGAGGCCCGCCGGCCGAACCGCACAAGGCCTGGTTGGCGATAAGGTTCCGCGGCCCCGCGTCTCGCCCCCTCTCCAGGTCCCTCACCTCCCGCATGCGTTTCTACGAATTCGAAGCCCGCCGCATCGTCGAGGACGCCGGCATCCCCGTGACCAAGTACGGCTTCACGCAGAGCGCCGAGGAGGCCGCCAAGATCGCCGAGGACATCGGCGGGCCCGTGGTGATCAAGTCGCAGGTGCTCACCGGCGGGCGGATGAAGGCAGGCGGGGTGAAGTTCGCCGACACCCCCGCCGAGGCCGCGGAGCACGCGGCAGCAATCCTCGAGCTCGAGATCGGCGGCCACCAGCCCCGCGGCGTGCTCGTCGACCCCAAGGCCGAGGTCAAGCAGGAGTACTACGCCTCGGTAGTCTGGGACGGCACCCGCAAGCAGCCGATGCTGCTGTTCAGCGACATGGGAGGCATCGACATCGAGGAGGTGGCCGAGACCCACCCCGACCACGTCGGCCGCGGCCACCTCGGAAACCTCCTGCCCCTGTCGGACTTCACCGCCAAGCAGACGATCGCCGCGACGGGCGTCACCGGGCGCGCGCTCACGCGCCTGACGCCGATCCTGACGGCGCTTGCGCGCCTCTTCGTCGAGCGTGACATGACCCTGGCCGAGATCAACCCACTCGCCGAGCTCGAGGACGGCTCCTTCGTCGCCCTCGACGCCCACATGGAGATGGAGGACGAGGCCCGCCCGCGCCAGAAGGCGCTGCTCACCCAACTCGAGATCGCGGACGACGACTTGCGCGAGGGCCACGAGCCCTCGTCCTTCGAAGCTGCGGTAAAGGCGATCGACTCCGCCGACCACCGCGGCGTGATCCAGGGCAAGGACACCGGCTTCGACGGCGACCTGGGCCTGGTGATCGGCGCCGGAGGCGGGTCGCTCACGCTCACCGACGCCGTGCGCTCCCAGGGCGGGCGCCCAGCCAACTACTCCGAGATCGGCGGCAACCCCTCGGTGGCGAAGGCCTGCGGCCTGGCCAAGCAGGTGCTGCAAAAAGAGGGCGTCGACAAGATCGCCGTGATGATGTCGATCGTCTCGAACACCCGCGTGGACATCGTCGCCCGCGGGGTGATCAAGGCCTGCCTGGAGCTCGGCAAGGACCCCGGGGAGACGATCGCGATCTTTCGCATCCCTGGCGCCTGGGAGGAGGAGGGCTTCAAGATCCTCGACCGCTACGGGATCGAGTACTGCGACCGCTCCGTCTCGATGCACGAGGCGGCACGGCGGGCCGTGGAGAAGATCCAGGGGGGCCCGCAGGAGGGCGCCGCAAAGGAGACCTATCCGGCAGTCGAGACCGAGGCCTGACGCCGTGAGCATCCTGATCGACGAGCAGACGACCTTCATCGTGCAGGGCATCACCGGCCGCGAGGCGGTGAACCTCACGCGCGAGTGCCTGGACTACGGGTCGAAGATCGTCGGCGGGGTCACGCCCGGGCGCAAGGGCCGCGAGGTGCACGGCGTGCCGGTCTATGACACCGTCGAGCAGGTCGTGGAGGCAAACGGCGGCCAGGTTCCCGACGGGTCGGTGGTCACCGTCCCCCCCGGCTTCACCAAGGACGCCGTATTCGAGGCGATCGAGGCGGGCGTGAAGCTGATCGTGATCGTGACCGAGCGCATCCCCCGTCGTGACGTCGCGCAGATGGTCGAGCTGGCCGAGCTGCGCGGAGCGCGGATCATCGGCCCCAACTGCCTCGGGCTGATCGTGCCCGGCGTCGCGAAGATGGGCGGCATCGGTGGCCCGGCGCGCAACGCCGCACAGGCCTACCAGCCCGGCTCGGTGGGCGTGATGAGCCGCTCGGGCGGCATGACCACGGAGATCTCCTCGACCCTCACCGCCGCCGGCCTCGGCGTCTCCACCGCGATCTCGATCGGGGGCGACGCCATCATCGGCTCCGCCTACGCCGAGCTGATGCCGCTCTTCGAGGCCGACGAGCAGACCGAGGCGATCGTGATCTACACCGAGCCCGGCGGGCGGATGGAGGCCCAGCTGGCCGAGTGGATCGCGGAGAACGATTCGCGCCTGCCGATCGTCGCGTTCATGGCCGGCCGGTTCATGGACGACGAGTCGATGAAGGGCATGTCCTTCGGGCACGCGGGCACGATCGTCGAGGGCAAGGAGGACACCGCCACCGAGAAGATCGCCCGCCTCGAGGCCGCCGGCATTCCGGTCGTCGAGCGCATCGACGAGATCCCCGACGCCGTGAAGGCGAAGCTGTCCGAGAGGCAGGCGGCCTGATAGCGGGAATCTTCATCGACGTCGAGGTCTCAGACGAGGCCCGCGACGACTCCGAGCTGGCAAAGAAGCTGGCCGAGGTCTGCCCCGTGGACATCTTCGCCGACGGCGACGGAGCGGTCGAGGTGATCGATGGAAATCTCGAC
>JBBSLY010000002.1:0-16335 GCA_038233455.1 Solirubrobacterales bacterium
ACGCGACGGTTGTGACGGAAGACGTACTCGTCGAGGTAGACGGGCAGGTGCTGGTCTGAGACGCCTCGATGGGTGCCGTCCATCCAGGCCTTGAGGTTGGAGATCGCGCGGTGCGCGCGCGGCAGCAGCTGCTCGCCAGGTACGGCCGCGGTCTGCGTCTGACGCCGATGGTCGTAACCGTGCTTGGCCAGCGTCTTGTAGGACTGCAGCCCGTCGGTATGCACGATCGCGCCAGGCGCCGTCGTGGCCTGGGTGAAGGCCAGCAGCGCGGGTCCTGAGGCGTCGGGCAGGACGGCCAGGCGCAGCCGTCCGGACCCCTGGCCGCGCACTTCGATCGCGACGCCGACAAGCGCCTTCTTGCCGCGCTGGCGCCCGCCCTTGAGCCCTTCCTCGTGACCACCGAGGTAGAACTCGTCGATCTCGACCTCGTCGGTCAGCGCCGAGCGCTCGGGCGCGACCATGGCTCGCCGCAGCTTCTGCAAGATCAGCCACGCCGTCTCATAGCGCGACAGCCCGAGCTGGCGCTGCAACTGCTTGGCCGAGATCCCAGGATGGTGCGTAGCCACCAGGTACGCGGCCCAGAACCACGCTCGTAGCGACGTACGCGTGCCGTGCATGACCGTCCCGGCCGTCACCGACGTCTGGTGGCCGCAGGCCGTGCAGACCCACAGGTGCCGGCGCGTCTCACCGCCCGCGCGGCCGTCGCCGCAGCCGGGGCAGACGAACCCTTCGGGCCACCGCGAAGCGAACAGGTACTCGCGGCACGCGTCCTCGCTCGCGAAGCGCTCCTGGAACTCCAAGATCGTCCGAGGGTACGCCGGCCGCGCCACGCCACCGAAACTACGTCACCGCTCGGATGGAGCGAACCGGATACGCATCAACCATCAAGCAAGATCAGCTACGAATAGCGGCCGCTCCCGCTTCCCCACCAACCCAATCGTCCCATCCGACCTCCCAGGGAGGCCCGCAATGGACGAGGACCGGGAGCCCCGTCCCGCCGCGAGCAGACGCCTCCTTTGCCATGGGAGCGGCAGCCTCGTCGAGTGCTCCTTCCGCGTGTTACGAGCAGCGTGGCGCGGGGGCCGGCGTCGGCGCGCCCGGCGACACGTCCGAGAATCGCCTTTCCCTGACATGCGCATGCTCGCTGGGGCCAGCAGCCACCGATGATGGGGGCCCACGAGCGGCGAGTTCTCAGCGCGAATCTGAGGCTCTAACCGAGAGCCAGCCGGCTCGTGGAACCATCGGCGTGGGCCTCACGGCTCGCGCGGGTTCACTCGCCTCCGGCGCCCGGGGTCTGGGTGCTGGATCGACTATGCGCCGATCGCGGCGAGCAATGTCGGCACCCGTTTGCGTCGCGCGTCCCCGGAGGACCTTGCGGTCCTGTCCATAGCCGAGGCGCCGTCCACGCGCGAGGCTGAAGACCCTCTCGATCACGCCGGTGTTGACGAGCCGTGTCGACCCTTTCCTTGCTCGGGAAGCGCCGGTAGCGTCGCCGGTGATGGAGGGTACTTCCCCTGGGGACTCGGCCAACCAGGCGCGTGGGCGCTTCGGAGACACGCTCTTGCGAAAGAGCGTGTGGGCGTTGGATGACGAGGAGGTCGCGGCGCTGCGGGAGGCGTTTCGCCGATCGCAGGAGTCGTCCGACAGCCGGGGCTATGGCCACTTCGCTTCGCTGCATGGCTTCCCCGAGCCGGGCTACTGCGAACATGCGCCCGGGCAGCACCATCCCCCGCGCGGCGCAGCTTGTGCAGCCCCGCCCACCGCCGTCTGGTAGCTGCCGAAGCCGAGCACCCGTTGCAGGCCCAGGGCGCTGACGCCCTGCTTCTGGTTGACGACGTACCAGATCGCCGCGAACCAGGTCCGCAGCGGCAGGCGGCTGCCGTGGAAGATCGTGCCAGCCGTCACCGAGGTCTCGTGGCGGCACGCGGCGCAGCGGCGCAGCCCGCGAGGCACCGCCCACCACTCCCCGCCGACCGTCCCGCAGAAGCGGCAGACGAACCCGCCGCCCCACCGCACGCGCTCGAGGTAGCGCAGGCACGCGTCCTCGTCGCCGAACCACGAGGTCAGCTCATGGAAGCTACGTGGGTACTCGACCCCGGGCTGCGGCACGCCTGGCTGCACGCGGTCACGCTACGACCCCAGGTGGACGGAAGTGGATAGCCCACTCAGGCAATGGCGCTGATCGCCCTCAAGACGACGCCACGCTGACGGCGATCGAGCAGCCGTCAAGCGAACGGGGACGGATGGGTGGATCTCGGCCCAGGATCGCCGCCGCCGCCCGGGTCGCCGGGATAGGTGACGTCGGATCGCAGCGTGACGACCGTCTTGGCCGACCCGAGCACGTCGGCGTCGAAGTAGAAGCGGACGGTTGCCGGCTTCGCCGGCCCGGCCATCATGCCGCGCGCAGAGAGCTCTCGTAGGCCAGCGCCCAGTGCACGTCTTCGGCCGACAGGCCGAACTCGTCGGCGGTCTCCTCGATGGCCTCGCCGGCCTCGGAGCGCTCCCACAGCACCTCGGTGCTGATGCCCTTGCTCGCGGGACGACCGAAGCGCAGGTCGGGGGTCATTCGAATCGGTGAGCGGGGATCGTCATGAGGTCGCCAGGCTGTCGCGATGTCCTCGTCGCTCCAATCGGTGCCTCGCTTGAGCAGATACGCATCTAGCGGGGTATCCATGTGACCGGAGTAGAATGGGTCGATGGTCCCGTCCCTGCTGGCTGGCGCGCACTACCCCCGGTCCCTCGGCGAGTTCCAGGCGTGGTTCTCGACCGACGCCGACTGCCTGGACTACCTGGAGTGGCTGCGCTGGCCCGAGGGGTTCGTGTGTCCGCGTTGCGCTCATGTGAAGGCGTGGGGGCTGGCGGACGGGCGCTATGAGTGCCCTGAGTGCGGCGAGCGCACGTCGGTGACGGCGGGCACGATCTTCGACCGGACCCGCACGCCGCTGACGGTCTGGTTCACGGCCTGCTGGCAGTTCGCCAGCCAGAAGGACGGGATCTCGGCGCTGAGCCTCAAGCGGTCGCTGGAGATCGGCTCCTACCAGACCGCGTGGGCGATGCTGCACCGGCTGCGCTGTGTGCTGGTGCGCCCCGGCCGCGAGCGGCTGCACGGCGCCGTGGAGGTCGATGAGACCTACATCGGCGGCGACGAGCCCGGGCTGGCCGGCGGGCGCGCGAAGGGCAAGAAGGTGCTCGTCGGCGTCGCCGTGGAGCGCTTGGAGCCCAAGGGCTCCGGACGCTGCCGGATGGCCCCGCTGGCCGACGCCTCCGGCGACTCGCTGCGCGCGTTGCTGCTGGACAACGTCGACGAGGGCTCGCGCGTGATCACCGACGGCTGGCAGTCCTACCGACCCGCGACCCGCGACCTCTACGTCCACGAACCGCTCGTGGGCGCCTCGGGGGCCGATGCCTCCACGCTGCTGCCCGGCGTGCACAAGGTCGCGTCGCTGGCCAAGCGCTGGCTGCTGGGCACCCACCAAGGCGCCGTCGACGACGCCCACCTGGCCAGCTACCTCAACGAGTTCGTGTTCCGCTTCAACCGCCGCCACTCGCGCAGCCGCGGCCTGGTCTTCTACCGCGTCCTGGAGCTCGCCGCCGCCCACGACCCCGTGCGCTACCGCGACCTCATCGCCAACCCAGGACGCCGCAGCTCCCAGCCGCGCCCGGCGCCCAAGACGCGCGGACGGCCCGCCAGCCTCGATCGCCCGCGGGCCAAGCGGCCCTGGCGCACAGCTACCCCGCCCTACTCCGGTTGAATGGATACCCCACAACGCATCTATCTATACGGGCGTCCATACGCCACAGCGCAATGCGACCGAGCACGCGCACATGCACGGCGTCTCGCCTCATGGATCGCCGCCGCGCCCGACAGGGTGCGGGTGTTTCCCCGGTCGCTCGCTTACCGCTCGGTTCGGGGAGCGGCCGTCGCGCAGGAGAAGGGCGTGGATGTCGAGCTTGCGGTCGATCTGGTGGCCCTCGGCATCGAGGATGCCTACGACGTCGCCGTGCTCGCCTCGGCCGATACCGTAGCGCTCGCGCTGGTCATCAACGACGTGCTGCGCACCGGGTTCCACCTGGGCGCGAGCGCAGCCGATAACCCCACGTGCTGCCGTCGCGGCGCCTCGGCGCGGGCGAGTAGCTGGAATCCGGGTGGCAGCAGAAGCCGCGTCGAGCATGGCGGGCGGTCACTTGGCGAGCGCGGCCGCGATCACGCATCGCAGGCACGCCTCATAGTCGGCGAGCGGCGCCACTCGGACATCGGGATCCTTGGCGAGGTCGTCCCAGCGCCGCAGGCAGATCGCTTGCTCGCAGTCGGGATGCGCGCGAAAGCGCGCGACCTCGGTGGCCGTCATCGGTCCTCCTTGGGCGCGCAGGCTGCGCGCTGATGGCTCGGTGAGCTCGTGGTCCGGCTCGACGGCGCACAGGAAGCGCTTGGCGGGCACGTGCTGGCCGACCAGCCAGGCGACGCGAGCGCCGGTCCGCGGCGCCAGCCAGCGCTCCGCGCTCTCGCCGTGATCGGCGCCGCGAGCGCCGGCGAGCAGCGCGGGCGAGCGACCGATGTCGTGCAGCAGGGCGGCGACCACCGGCTCGTCGTCTGCGCCTGCCGCACGCGCGAGCGCCGCGCATTGCAGCGCGTGCTGAAGCTGGTCGACCGGCTCGCCGCCATAGGGCAGGTTCTCGACGGCCGCGAGAGCTTCGACGATCTCAGCATGAACGGCGTCGACCGTCGGCGTCACGACATCCGTGCCGCTTCAGTTGGCGCTGCGGCGTTCTCCAGCAGAGCGCGCGCCTCGTGCTCGGTCGCGGCGGCTACGACGTGAAAGCGCACGTCCGGGTCGGCGACCAGCAGCGGCATCTGCCCGTCCTCGGTGAGCACTGTGGCGCCCGCGGCACGCAGGACCGCCATCGCGCCGGCCAGGTCATGTACGCGCGCGACGGCGCGGGTCAGATCGCAGAAGGCACCGCAGGTGCCGTCGGCCACGTGGCAGAGGTCGATCGCCGTGCTGCCCAGGAGCCGGACGCGCTCGAAGCCGCCGCAGGAGCGCAACGCGGGCAGGTCGTTGGGGGGCGAGCTGGGCAGAGTGAGCATGCCGCCGGAGCGCGGACGCAGCTGGCGGCCGTCGACGCGGGCGCCGTCGGGGCCCGCCCACCAGCGCCGGCCCGAGCTGAGATCGCAGACGAACCCGGCCACCGGCTGCTCGTCGCAGACCAGCCCGGCGGACAGCGCGAACGGCGCGAGGCCGTGCATGCAGTTGCGCGTTCCGTCCAGTGGATCCAGCGAGATCCACGTTTCGCCGCGCAGCGGGCGGGCTCCGATCACGCCGCTCTCCTCGCTGATGATCGGGACGTCGAGCGGCTCGAAGCAGGCCAGCGCGATCTGCTCCGCGCGCAGGTCGACGAACTTGTCCTCGGTGTCAAAGCCGCCGGCGGCGGGCATCCGTTCGGCGCGCGACGGCAGCACCGCCGCCACCGCGGTCGCGGCCTGCGCTGCCGCGAGCAGAAAGCGCTCCTGCAGCGCGGCGCCGGCGGGCGCTGTGACGGGCGCTCGCAGCCGCGCGGCGGGGGACGCGTCGCGGAAGCCGCGCTCGCGATAGAAGCGGTGCGCCTCCCAGCGCCCCACGGAGCTCTCCAGTACGAGCTCGTCGCATCCGAGCATCGTCGCCTCGCGGCGTGCGGCTTCGAGCAGCCGTCCGCCGACGCCCGCGCGACGGGCGCGCGGCAGGACGCTTAGGCCGGCGATCCAGGCCTCGCGGCTGCCGTGCAGGGTCCCCGGTCGCGACTGCAGCTCCACGTACCCGACGACGACCCCGCGGTCGTCTTCGGCGACCAGCAGGCGCGCTGTCGGGAGCTCGAGGCTTGCCGCGATCGCCGTATGGGTGCCGTCCCGGTGCGCCGCGTCGGCGTGGCCTTCCATCTCCTCGATCAGCTCCGTGATCGTCCGGCGATCCGCCCAGCGCGCGGGACGGATGCACGTGTCGCCGCCCTGGGGCTGCCGCGAACGGCTGTCCGGGGTTGCTTGCGCCGCGGCGCTCGCGGCGCTCGCGGCGGGCGCGGACGGCCGTGGTTCCGCCGGCGTGAGAGCGCCGTCGCGGCCCAGCACGCTGCGACCGCCGACCCACAGCTGACGCACGATCGGCCGGCCGCGCACCAGCTCGACAGCGGCGAGGTCGGCTCGCTGCCCGGGTGCTATTCGGCCGCGATCGGACAACCCGGCGATCCTGGCCGGGCCGCAGCTGACCAGCGCCACCGCGTCGGCCCACTCGCAGACGTCCTCCGCGGCCAGCTGGTATGCGGCCGCGATCAGCGAGCCGGGGTGGTAGTCGGAGGCCAGGGCATCGAGGTGCCCGGCGCTCAGCGCCCGGCGCGCCGATAGGCCATCCATGTGCGAGCGGCCGCGCTGCGCGTTGGGTGCGCCCATCACCACGCCGAGCCCTGCCGCCGACGCGGCGGCGGCCGCCAGCGCGCTGACGGGAAACTCCGCGATCGAAGACCCCAGCTCGGCGGAGCGCTCGACATCGGCGACCGTATCGTCGTCATGTGAGGCGAGCGTCGCCGCACTGCCAAGTGCCAGCTCGGCGAGCTCGGCTCGGCGCGCCTCGACGCCGCCCTGGCGCGCGCGGCGCCGCGCGATCAGATCGTCCAGCGCGGCCTCGTCTCCCTCGAACCTGCGCGCGTACCACGCCCGCCACGCCCGCTCGGAGGTGAACTGGCCCTGCCCGGGCGAGTGATCCATGTAGGAGATCAGCCCGACCGTATCGAGCGCGGCGAGTTCGCGCACGAGCTCGAGGCGCTCAGAGGTCAGCTCGTAGCGCAGATGCACCCGCGTGTCGACGCGCAGATGCTCCCGCCAGTCCACCACGGCGCGGACGATCTCGGCGGCCGACTCGGTGCTGCGATGCCCGACGGGATCGTCCTCGAAGGATGCGCAGACGAACTGCGTCGTGATGGCGTGCGCGGCGGCCTCGGCGTCCAGCGCCAGCAGCGCGGCCTCGATTGGCTGGCGATTGGTCGGACGCAGCTGGACGCGATCGTCAAGGCAGTCGGAGTGCAGATCGACGATTCCCGGGATCAGGTCGACTTTGCCAAGGTCGATGCGGTGGGCACCCGGCGGCGGCTCTTCGCCGACCGTCGCGATCAGGCCGTCCCGGACCACTACCCAGCGCTCCTGAAGGTCCTCGCCGGGCGTGGCTATCCGGGCCGCGCGCAGAGCGATCATGCCGCCACCAGCCGCCCGTCGCGCATCTCCAGCACGCGATCCACGAGCCCGGGCGTCTCGGGTACGTCGTGAAAGACGGCCAGCAGCGTGGCGCCGGCGGACTTGCGCTCGGCGATCGCCGTCAGCGCCCGTCCACGTCGCCGCGGATCGAGCGACGCGGTGACCTCGTCGAGCAGCAATACCGGGCGCTGGCGCGCGAGGGCGATCGCGAGGTTGACAATCTGGCGCTCACCGCCCGAGAACGTCGCCGGGGCCGCGTCGTGCAGCGCTGGCGGCAGGCCGAGCGCGTCGAGCGTCTCGCCCGCCCGCTCGCGGCTCATCCCCTGCTCGCAGACGAGGTCTGCGGCTCCGACGCGCGGCACGACGCTGAGAAACTGCGTCGCAAGGCCGATTCGGCCGCGCGCCCGCAGGATCTCGCGATCGCCGGCGGAGGCCATGTCGACCTCCTCGCCCCCGGCGCGCAGCAGGATCTGACCCGCGTCCGCGCGATAGGTGCGATAGCAGCAGCGCAGCACCGAGGACTTGCCCGACCCGCTCGGGCCGCGCAGCACCGTGCAGCTGCCCTCCTGAAGCGCCAGGTCGATCCCGCGCAGCACGCTGCGCCGCCGCCCGCCGTTGAGGTGGCCGACGAAGTGCTTGTGCAGGCCGCAGATCTCCAGCGCGATCATGTGAGCTGGGAGCTGACGAGCAGCTGCGTGTAGGGATGCTGAGGATCGCAGAGCACCTGGTCGGTCAGGCCGGGCTCGATGACGCGACCTCCGCGCATCACGATCACGCGCTCGGCGAGCATCCGGATGACCGCGAGGTCGTGGGAGACGATGACCATCGCCAGCTCGGTCTCGCGGCGGATCCGGCGGATCAGGTCGAGGATGCGCGCCTGCACCGAGACGTCCAGGCCGCTCGTGGGCTCGTCGAGCAGCAGCAGCTTGGGCGTCGAGATCAGCGCCCGGGCCAGCTGGACGCGCTGGCGCATGCCGCCGCTGAAGGCGCGCGCCGGATCGTCGATGCGCTCCTCTGCCAGTTCGACGGAGATGTGGTGGGCCAGCGCGCGCGAGCGCACCTCCTCGTATGACCGCCAGTCCAGCGCGAGCAGCCTGCCGGCGACGTTGGCTCCCGCCGACAGCGCGAGATCCAGGCCCTGCTGCGGCGACTGGTAGACGATCCCCAGGTCGGCCGCGCGCAGTCGCCGGCGACGCGAGCCGTCGGCTCCCGCAATGTCGTCTCCGTCCAGCAGGATCCGCCCGGCGGTCGGCGCGAAGTCGAGGTTCAGACACGACAGGACCGTCGACTTGCCAGATCCCGACTCGCCGACGATCCCGAGGACCTCGCCGCGGTCCAGCTGCAGGCAGACGTCACGACAGCCAAAGACGGAACCGCAGGTCGCGCACGACACCTCGCCGGCCGGCAGGTAATCGCAGTGCTCGCAGCCCGGCCCGTAGCGCACCGTCAACCCGTCGACCTCCAGCAGCGCGGTCATCGGGCGCCCTCCCCGACCGATCGCCGGCAGCGGTCGGTGTCCGAGCAGACGAGCCGCTCGGCGCCCGCGGCGAACTCCGTGTCCAGGTAGGTCCGCGACGACCCGCAGCGCCAGCATGGCTCGTCGAAGCGCTCGACCTCGAATGGCCGGTCCTCGAAGGCCAGCGGCTGCACCCGCGTGTACGGCGGCACAGCGAAGACGGCGGCCTCGCGGCCGGCACCGAAGAGCGACAGGAACGGGGCGCCGTCCAGGCGCGGCACGTCGTAGCGCGGGATCGGAGACGGCGTCATCACGTAGCGCCCGTCGACCTGCACGGGGTAGCTCGATGTGAACGACGAGCGCCCGGAGCGCGCGTGGTCCTCGTAGAGGTACAGCCACAAGGCGGTGTAGTCGCCCTCGGCGTGCAGCGTGCGCGTG
This sequence comes from Solirubrobacterales bacterium, assembly GCA_038233455.1. Classification (GTDB taxonomy): domain Bacteria; phylum Actinomycetota; class Thermoleophilia; order Solirubrobacterales; family Thermoleophilaceae; genus JAAYBF01. Next base: position 9,108 of record JBBSLY010000002.1, read on the forward strand.
AACGACGGCAGTGGCGAGACGCGCCGCAGCGGATCGGAGACCGGCACCTGGAAGATCAGCAGCTGGCCCTCGTGCAGATCGTCCTCTGGGATCCGGTGGCGGGTCTGGATCAGCGTCGCGGTGCGCGCATCGGTGGTCGTCGCGACGCCCGTCGTGTCGGCGATCAGCTGGCGCAGGCCGCGCGCGTTCATGCTCTCGTCGTCGCCCTGGTCGATCACCTTGACCGTGTCCTGCGCGGTCACGCATGACAGCGTCACCTGCAGGCCGCCGCTGCCCCAGCCGCGTGCGACGGGCATCTCCCGCGAGGCGAAGGGCACGAGGTGGCCTGGTATGCAGACCGCCTTCAGGAGCGCCCGCCGGACCTCGCGCTTGGCACTTGCGTCCATGTAGGCAAAGCCGTAGCCCGCGCGAGTCGGCGCACCGGACTCAAGCAGGCCGTCAAGCGCCGTTCTCACAGCTCCTCCTCGGCGACCGGATTGTCAACGAGCCGGTCGAGCGTCGAGGTGAAAGTGACGTGGTGGGGGAGCTTGAGATGCTCGAGGAAGCCGGTCGCCTCCTGGCCGTCGAGCGCGATCGTCAGAAACTCCTCGTCGTCGGCCGGTGCTGGCCGTTCGGGACTGCCGGACCGCGATCCGGGTGCGCAGCAATTAGCATCCAGCAGCGCGGCGGCGATCGCGCGGCGCTCCAGGCGTCCGAGCGTCGTCCCGATGCCGAGCGTCAGCCGCCGCTCGCCGGATGCGCCGCGACCGCGGTAGAGGACCATCTCGGCGACGGTCGCGGGCACCCAGCCGACCCGCACCATCCCACCGTCCGGATGCGCGATCTCGACCGGCAGCTCGCCGACGCGCAGCTCGGCGAGCGTCGGGTGATCGCCGTCGCCGCGGATCGCGGTGTAGGCGAGCGCGGTCATGGTGCCCGTCTCCGCGCGCGAGAGCAGCTGCGCGAATGCCCCGCGTTCGGCGCCGACCTCGACGGGCTCGCGCGTGCGATCCAGCGCCCGCGCGGTGGGGCCCGGATCGACGCGCTCGTCACTCTCGAGCCCGGCCAGAGCACGGGGGAAGTCAGCGGGGATCGAGGACGCTGCGGCATGGCTCCCATCGGCGGCTGCCGCGGTCACCTCGTGACCGCCGTTGGCGGTCGGCGACGCCTGCTGCGAGGCCGGGTCCTCATCTAGGTCGAGCAGCCGCTGCGCGTAGTCCAGCGATGCGCCGAGGTACTGCCCGCCGTCGGGCTCGCGGAACGCGGGCGTGATCCGGCGCACCGTGCGCATCCTCGACAGGGCCGCGGGGGCACTGGCCACGCGCGGCAGCATCGCTGCCCACGCGCGGACGAGCGAGACGGCACGCGCGATGTCACCCTGGGCCTGCAGCAAGGCTCGTGCGCAGACCTCGGGCTCCCAGACGCCGGCCTCGCCTGCGACCTGGTCGACCAGCAGCCCCAGCGCCTCGCGGACCTGGTCTGGCTGGACGCCCTCGCCCACGCCGCGCTGGGTCAGCTGCGCCGCGGCGCTGACGGCTCCCTCGCTCGCGCGAACCGTGATGTAGCCCATCAGCCATCCACCCCGATATCGACGCCGCGGGGGATCCCGACGACGACTACGCCGCCGCCGCCGCCGGTCACGATCAGGCAATCGATCCCCAGCGGCGCCTGCGCGCAGGCCTTCGCTCGGGCGGCGAGCTCGCCGGAGTCGAGCGTCAGCCGCGCCCTCAGCTCGCCGTCGACCCCCGGGCCGGTGAGCGTCACTGAGATCGCGGGCGCGTCGCCATCGATCGCGTAGAGCATCATCGCGCCGAGCTCGGGCTGCGCCTCGGTGCCGCGGAACGCGCGCGCGATCGCCCCCCCGGAGCTCGCGCCCGCGATCAGCAGCAGCTGCGCGTCCTCGACCCTCACCTCGCATGCGCCGGAGCCGAGCGCCCATCCGCCCTGTGTCCAGATCGGGGTATCGGGCTCGTATACCGACCGTACGACGGCGAGCGCGTCCGCGCCGGCGGGCAGCTCGAAGCGCCGGCCCGGGTGCGCGAGCGCGCCCAGGACGGCGCGGAACACCGCGTGGTCCGCGGCGGCGGGATCGGCGGGATCGGTGAGCATCGCGGCGGCGCTCATCCAAGCACCACGCTTGTGGCCGCCAGCCGGCGGTCCTCGGCGCGGCGCGCGATCTCCTCGGCCTCGAGCGCGCTGCGCCCCAGCTCTTCGGCCTGGGCCCCGCCGGCGGCGTCGGCCAGCGCGGCCGCGAGTGCCCCCGCGCGGTCCCAGCCCAGCGCGCAACCCCATCCGCTCGCTCCGTCGACCGTTACCGAGCAGGTCGTGACGACCACCTCGCCCAGACACGATGCGCCGATCGCCGATTCCGTCTCGATCATCGCCGATCCGGCCGCGGGCGCCTGCGGCATCCCGACGTCGGTGCGGTCGGCGATCCGCTCCCCGAGATCCAGCAGCTGTGCCCGCCGCACTCGGGCGGCTGCCGCAAGGCCCTCCGTGCCCCGTTGCGGGCTCACCGGGCCTCGAACTCCACCACGACCCGGAAGACGTCCGCGCGCAGGTAGCCGACCGTGACCTCGAGCGGACGCCTGCTGCGGTCGTCGTCGTTGCGACCGCGCGTGGCGATCATCCACGGCTGGCCCTTCATGCCGAGGCGCTCGGCCACCGCCGGCGGGGCGATCTCGACCGCCACGCGGTAGCCGGCTCGCACCGGAGCGAGGTCGTAGGCACCGCTGAACGTCTCGTACAGCGAGCCCGATTCGCCCGCGGATGCCAGCCGACGAGCCAGGTCGGGAGCGAGGCGCTGCGAGACGTAGGTGTCGCCACAGCCGACGAGCTCGTCGTTGACGAAACGCAGGCGCGAGACGACCCACACGCGCTCGCCTGGGTCGAGCTCGAGCTCGTCCCGAATCGCCGCCGGCGGACGGCGCGAGCGAACGCTCTCGGTCTGCGAGCGAGGGCGCGCGCCGGCTCTGCCGACGGCCTCCGAGAAGCTCGGCAGGGAGTCCGACCCGACGCGGTACTCGATCCGCTCGGAGACGAACGTTCCGCAGCCCTGCACGCGGCGCACGAGGTAGCGGCGTTCGAGCTCCTGCAGTGCGGCGCGAGCGGTCAGGCGATGGATGCCGTGATCGGCGGCGAGCTCGTGCTCGGACGCGACACGCGTACCGGCCGCGGCGCGGGCGATCATGTCCTGCAGCTGGTTTGCCAGCGCGAGATAGGGCATCGGTGAGCCGGGCACGAGCGCGACCTTAACAGGTTGCATAGACAAGCTAGAGAATCCTTCGCCGGAGCGCCGCCGAAAAACGCTCGACTACGACCACGAGGACGAACATCACGATCAACAGCATCGCCACGGTCGGGTACTGAAAGAGCTGGATCGCCGAGAGGATCTGAAAGCCGATCCCACCCGCGCCGACGAAGCCGAGCACCAACGAGGAGCGCACATTCTCGTCCAGGCGGTACAGCGCGATGCCGGTCAGCGAGGGTAGGACGGTCGGCACCGCGGCGTGCGTGAAGACCTGCATCCGGTTGGCTCCCGTGACCGTCAGTGCCTCCACCGGCCCCATGTCCATGTCCTCGAAGCGCTCGGCGAACAGCCGTCCGAGCATGCCGATCGAATGCACCGACACCGCCAGCACGCCCGCGAACGGCCCGAGCCCGACCGCTGTCACGAAGAGCAGTGCCCAGACGAGGTCGGGGATCACGCGGCAGACGGTGATGATACCTCTCGCGGCCACGTACAGCGATCTGCTCGGAGCCAGGTTCTCAGCCGCGAAGACGGACAGTGGCAGTGCCATGACCAGCGCCGCGGCAGTGCCGATCAGCGCGATGTCGAAGGTCTCAAGCGCGGCGAAGACGGCATCGGGAACGGCGGACAGCGCGGGCGGAAACGACCGCGAGATGATGTCCGCCATGCCCGTGACGCCGTTGACCAGCTCGGCGGGTCGCGCGTCGACGACGATCAGGCCCTGAACCAGCAGCCCGCCCAGCACGATCGCCGCCGCCGCGCGCTTCAGCAGCGCGATCCGGCGCGGCGGGCCAAACAGCTCGACGTCGGCTTCCGATGTCGCGGTGCCGCCCTCCATCGCGTCAGCCCGCGAGCCGGCGTGCCAGCCGCGGCCCGGGGCCGGCCGGCGCCGCGGACATGCCGTCGCAGGCCTCCCGGCCGGCGGCCGGGTTGGCGTAGAGGGGCGCGATCGCCTCCGGCTCGAGATCCGCGGCCCGTTCGCAGAGCTCCAGCCGGCCGTCGCGCATACCCGCGATCCGGTGCGCGAAGCGCAGCGCCAGCTCCGGTTGGTGCAGCACGCAGAGGATGCCCAGACCCTCCGTGATCGCAAGGTCGCGCAGCAGCGTCATCACCGTCTCCGCGCCGTCGGGGTCAAGGCTCGCGACCGGCTCGTCGGCCAACAGGACCCTTGGCCGCTGGCTGAGCGCGCGCGCGATCGCGACGCGCTGCGCCTGCCCGCCCGACAGCGAACTCGCCTTGCGCAGCGCGACCTCGCGCATTCCCACGCGATCGAGATGCTCCAGCGAGCCGCGCAGCTGCTCACGCGAGAGGCCGCCGAACGCCGATCGCCAGCCCGTGCGCCCCAGTGCCCCGCAGGCGACGTTCGCGGCCACGCCACGCCGCCGTACGAGATGCCCCTGCTGGAAGATCATCGCCACGTCGCGGCGGGCCTCACGCAGCGCGCGACCCGCGACACCCGCGAAGTCACGCCCTGCCACCTCGACGGAGCCCGAGGTCGGGGCGACGAGCCGCACCGCACAGCGCAGCAGCGTCGACTTTCCGCTCCCGTTGGCGCCGAGCAGCACCACGAGCTCGCCGGACTCGACCGTGAGGCTGACATCGTCCACGGCGAGCGGGCCGTTCTCGTAGCGCTTGCTCAGCTCCCGAATCCTTAGAACCGGCGCCGCGCCGGTTCCGAGGATCGGCGTTGTGGTCTGCGGCGCGCCGGCCTTCAGCAGCGTGGCGCCCCGATCCGCGGCGGTCATCCCTCGATGTCCTGCGGGCCGATGTCCAGCGACTTGGTCAGATCGCGGATCTGATCGTAGGCGGCGTCCTCCTGAGCGACGAAGGCCGCGCCGATCAGCACTTCAGAGCTGTCCTTGATCTTCGAGAGATCGACTTCCAGCAGCGCCGTGGTGAAGCGATCCTTGAACTCCTGCGGCAGATCGTCGCGCACGGTGATCGGATCCAGCGGGATCGGCTTGGACTTGGCGAGCGTGACGAAGTCGCCCTCCTCGTAGGTGCCCTCGGCCGTCGCCGACTCGATCGTCGTCGAGTTCAGCTCACCGGCGTCGACCTTGCCGTTGCGCAGCGCCTCGAAGGCCGAGGTGTGGCTGCCCGCGTAGACCGGCTCGACTCCCTTGTCGGGGTCGATGCCGGCCTGCTTGAGCAGGAACGCGGGGAACAGGCGCCCTGACGTCGAAGCTGGGTCGGAGTAGGCGAAGTCCTTGCCCTCGACCTGTTCGAGCTCGGTGATCCCCTTGCCCTTCGGCGCCACGATGCTCGCGAAGTAGGTTCCCGGCTCGCCGCCCTTCTCCCCGAAGCTCGCGACCGCCTCGGCGCCCGCGATCTGGGAAGCGAGGACGTAGCCCAGCGGGCCGAACTGCGCCACCTCCAGCTTCTCGGCGCGCATCGCCTCGATCTCGGCGGTGTAGTTCTGGGTGATCGTCAGCTCGACCTTGCAGCCGAGCTTCGCGCCGAGCTGCTCGACGATCTGGTCGTAGACGGGGAGCAGCTTCGCCGACGTCTCGTAGGGCTCGACGGCGAAGCGCACCGTTCCGCCGTTGGGGCATTCGGCCGCGCTCGACGCATCGTCGCCACTGGCGGCGACGTCCGAGTCGGAGTCCGACCCGCAGCCAGCTATGACGATGGCGGCAGCCGCCAGACCGGCGGACAGGCGAGCAAGCATGTGGTTCTCCTCAGACGGTTGGCAGGGGACGCAGCAGGTTGCGTAGACAACTGGCAGCATCGTGAGCGCACCGGGACCGCGGCGGGTTACCTTTTAGTGAAGCTCAGCCCTGATCCACCGTTCCGGTGGCGCGGTTCCGTCCGGTCGTGAAGGAAGAATGACCTCCTGAGCCGGGCTTTTTCACGACTGTGCGCGCAGTCGGGGCCCGCGTCAGGAGGTCACCTTCATGGTGCAGGATGACGGGCCGGTCGGACTGGACGGCGTCGAGGTCGTCTTTGACGACGAGCGGGTCGTATCGGATGGCGGGGTCGCGCTGGTCGCGACGCTGGCGCGACGCCTGGGGATCGAGGCGCTGGCCGGCGATCTGGTGCGGTTGCGAGGTGACCGGGCGGGCGCCGCCAATGCGGGACGCAAGGTGATGGCACTGATCTTCGCGATGGTGCTGGGCGCCGACAACATCGACGACTGCGACGTGCTGCGGGCCGGGCGCACGCGTCGGCTGCTGGGTGGCTGGATCGCGGCGCCTTCGACGCTGGGGACGTTTCTGCGGGCGTTCACCTTCGGGCATGTCCGTCAGCTCGACGCGCTGCTGGGCCGGTCGCTTGAGCGGGCGTGGAAGGCGGGCGCCTGGTGATCGATGTCGACAGCTTCGTCGGCGAGGTGCACGGCTACCTCAAGCAGGGCGCCGCCTACGGCTACACCCGATTGCTGGGCTACCACCCGATCCTCGCCACGCGCGCCGACACCCGCGAGGCGCTGCACATCCGCCTGCGCAAGGGATCAGCGAACACACAGAAGGGCATCGGGCGCTTCTGCGACGAGCTGATCGCGCGCGTGGAGCGGGCCGGGGCGAGCGGCGTCAAGCTGCTGCGAGCCGATTCGGGGTTTTGGAACACCAAGGTCTTCGAGCGCTTGGAACGGGCCGGCTGGCAGTACTCGATCGCCGTGCGGATGACCAAGCCCGTGCGCACGCTGGTCGAGCAGATCCCCCAGCAGGCGTGGACGCCGGTCGCCGACTACCCCGACAGCGGCGAGGCGCAGATCGCCCAGACGACCCTGTCGGGCCGGCGCCTGATCGTGCGCCGCGTGCGCACGCTGGGCGCCCAAGGCGAGCTGTTTCCCGACTGGAAGCACTACCCGATCGCCACCAACCGCGACGAGGACATCACGCTCGTCGAGAGCGAGCATCGTGATCACGCCGTCATCGAGCAGGTCATCGCAGACCTCAAAGACCAGGCGCTGGCGCACTTTCCCTCCGGTCACTTCCACGCCAACGGCGCCTGGACCGTGCTGGCCGCGCTGGCACACAACATGCTGCGCTGGACCCAACT
>JBBSLY010000003.1:0-16276 GCA_038233455.1 Solirubrobacterales bacterium
CCGCCGCCGGGCCCACGCACCGCCCTGCTCGGCGGCGGGGTGATCGACGATCCCGTCCCCCCTGACGCGCCACCCGTGGCTCGTTACGCCTATCTGCGCGGCGTGATGAGCCAGGAGGACACGTTCGGCTTCGGCGATCGGTGGGGGTACCCGAAAACTGCCAACGTGGCCTGCAGGCGCGCCGCCTTTGAGGAAATAGGGGGGTTTCGCCAGGAGATCCGCGCAGCCGAGGATGCCGACCTCACCTACCGCCTGCGGGCGGCCGGCTGGGAGGTCGAGCGCCGGGAGGCGGCGGCGGTCGTCCACGCCAGCCGCAAGACGCTGCGCGGCCTGGTCGTCCAGCAGGCGGTCTGGGGCTCCGGCGGGGCATGGGTGAACCGGACCTACCCGGGAGCGGTTCCGCTGGTCGGGCGGCCGGGACTCCTGCGCTGGGCCGTCGCCACCACCGCGGGGGGTTTCGCGAAAGCCGTCCGCCACCGTGACCGCGACGCCGCGCTGGTCGCGCTCCTGCGGCCGGTCGAGGCGCTGGCGTGGGAGCTCGGCCGGCTCCTGCCCAACGAGCGCCCCCTGTCCCGCGCATCGCTCACCGGGCGGCTGGCGTCGTGGCGCTGACAGGAGCGCCGGGAGTGGCCGGCGACCTGCGCAGGCCCCCGGTCACGCTGCTGCTGCCAAACCGCGACAACGCGCCGATCCTCGACCTGGTCCTCGAGCGCCTCGCGGTGAACTCGCGCTACGACAACCTCGAGCTCGTCGTCGTCGACGATGGCTCCACCGACGGGAGCCGGGAGATCCTGCGCCGCTGGCGGGCCTCGGGACGGATCCCACACTTCGAGCTGATCGAGCGCGAGCACAGCGGGGTGATCGAGACCCTCAACGCCGGGCTTGGCGCCGCGAGCGGGGAGCTGGTCGTCCAACTCGATGGGGACGCATCGCTCGAGACCCCCGGGTGGGTGGAGAGGATGGTTCAGCTCTTCGCGGTGGACGATCGTGTGGGTGTGGTGACGGCGAAGATCGTGTTCGACTGGGGAGAGCTCCACACCTGCGGCGTGGACGTGGTCGGCCCCACCGGGTTCCACGATCGCGGTGTGGAGATCACCGAGCCGGTGGGAAAGCGCACCTATCACCAGCGGATCGCCAGGCGCACCGAGGACGACTGCCCGTCGTGTGACTCGGTCGCCGAGGTCGACGGCGGCATCGGGTGCTGCATGATGTACCGGCGCGACGTGGCAGTCGAGCTGGGCGGGTACGACCCGGGCTGGGCGCCGGTCTGGTTCGACGACCTCGACCTCACGATGTGCATCCGCCGAGAGGGGTTCAAGGTCTTCTACGTGCCCGACGTGCGTGTGATCCACCACGTCGGACGGCGGCTGACCGACGAGCACATCGGCAAGCGGACGGGGGTCAAGGTGCGCCGCCGGATCGGCGCCACGCTGCCGCCCCGGGTACGCCGCGGCATCTCCCAGCGGCTCAACATGGATCTTCCGCCGCGTGGCACGTGGGCGCGCCTTCAGCATCACTACGCCTACTGGCGCGAGAAGTGGGGCTTCGACATGCTCAACCCCGACATGGACGCGGTGCTCGATCGGTGGGGCGCCACGGAGATCTGCTGGCGCTACGACGGTGAATCGCGTGAGGCCGGCGAGGGGATCGTGGCAGCGTACGAGGCCTTGCGGCGGCGACCGTCGTGAGAGTCGGCATCCCGGTCATATCCACGAACGAGGCGGAGCTGCTGCGACACGCGCTGCCGACGGCGCTCGCCCAGGACGACGTGGAGGTGGTGGTGCTCGACAACGCCTCCGACGATGCGACCGCCGAGGTCGCGCGCGATCTCGGCGTTCGCTGCGTGCGTCTCGAGGAGCGCCACTCCTTCTGCCGGGCAATGAACGTCGCAGTGGGGTCGGTCGACACCGAGGCGGTGCTCTTCATGCAGCCGGACTGCTTCCTCGCCCCGGGCTTCGTCGCTGCCGCGCGGCGGCGCCTGGACGAGCCCGGCGTGGGCGCGGTGGCGCCGAAGCTGATCCGCACCGAGGGCCCGCGGCCCGAGCAGCACCTGGACGCGATCGACACCGCCGGGATGGCCGTGGACCGAAGGCGCAAGAACGGCCTGGTGGGCCACGGTCGCCCGGCGCTGGCCTTTGCCGGCCCGGGCGAGGCGTTCGGCGCCGACGGAGCGGTCGCGCTCTACCGGCGCTCGGCGCTGAAAGACGCGACCGTGGAGGGCCAGGTCTTCGACGAGGACCTGGTGATGGTGCGCGACGGAGTGCCCGCGGACTGGGGCTCGGACGCCGACCTGGCGTGGCGGGTGCGCCTGCTCGGATGGCGCTGCGCGTATGAGCCGGGTGCGGTGGCCTACCACATCCGCCGCTACAGCCCGACCAATCGCGGCCGCATGGCCGAATGGCAGCGCATGGTCCAGTTTCGCAACCGCTACCTGATGATGGTCAAGAACGACCCGCTGGGGCAGATCGTGCGCGACTGCCCGCGTATCCTCGCCTACGAGGTGCTCGCGCTCGGGTTCGCGCTGCTGCGCGAGCGTCACCTGCTGTCCGGCTACCGCGAGGCCGCGCGACTGCTCAGGTCAGCGCTGCGCAAGCGTCGCCTGCTCCAGGCCCGCCGCCGCGGCCGGGGCCTCGCCCCGGTGCCCTACGGGCTCGAGCCGCGGCCCTGAAGGGGCGGCTCCGCTTCACCGCGCGGCCCGCTCGTAGGCCGCCCAGGTCAGCTCGGCCGTGCGTCGCCACGAGTAGCGCCGGGCGTGGCGCAGGCCGCGCTCTGCGAGCTCTGTGCGCAGCGCGGGCTCGTCGCATACCCGCTGAACGGCACGCATGAGCGCCCCGCCGTCACCGTCGGGCACCGCCAGGCAGCCGGGGCCCGCCACCTCGGGGATCGCTCCGACATCGAATGCGACCACCGGCGTTCCACACGCGATCGCCTCCAGGGCGGGCAGCCCGAAGCCCTCGTAGCGGCTGGCCGTGACCAGGCACTCGGCGCCCGACAGCAGGCTCGGCAGCGTCGCGTCCGCCACGAAGCCGGGGAACGCCACGGGCACGCCCTGCGCATGGGCCCGCTCGCGCAGGCGCTCGCCCGCCGGTCCCATCGCCCCGCACAGCACCAGCCGCTCGGCGCGCGAGCCCGCGCGCCACCAGCGGGCATAGGCTTCGATCAGGCCCTCGACGTTCTTGCGCGGGTCGGGTGTGGCGAGGCCGCCGACGTAGAGCAGGTAGGGCCCGTCGAAGCCCAGCAGCGCGCGGGCAGCCGCCGGATCGGAGGGCCGGAAGCACGCGTCCGCGGCCTCGGGCACATGGACCACGCGCTCGGGGGTCACGCCCAGGTGTGCGATCACGTCACGCCGGGCGGCCTCGGACACAGTCACCAGCAGCCGCGCCCGCCGGGCGGCGCGGTAGAGCGTGCGGTGCATCAGCCCGCTGCGCAGATACTCCCCGGGCCACATCAGCGGGATCACGTCATGCACGGTGGTGACGGTGGGTACGCCGGGGGCGATCGCGGAGCGGTGGATCGACAGCGAGTGGTGGACGTCCACGCGTGCCCGGCGCAGGTCGAGCGGCAGCATCACGTGCTCGGGCCAGTCCGCGAGCCGCGCGGGCAGCGGCGGGCGCCGCAGCCGCCGCTGCGCCGCGCCGGCTGCGATCTCACCTGCGAAGGCGCCCGGTTTCGTCTTTCCCTCGCGCAGCGCCACCAGCTCACCGCCATGCTCCCTCGCCACCGCCCCCAGCTCGCCGAGCAGCCCGTGTGCATAGCGGCCGATGCCCTGCGTGCGCAGCCCCTCGATGTCGAGCGGCCGGGCGTCGACCGACACCCGCAGTCCCGCGCTCGTCATGGGCGCCAGGCTACCCGCGCGCCCTGCGTACCCTGTGCTCGTGTTGCGCCACAGGTTTCTGTTCGAGCAGCTGGTGCGTCGGGAGCTGCGCCAGAAGTACAAGGGCTCGGCGCTGGGGGTGCTCTGGTACCTGGTCAACCCGCTGGTGCTGATGGGCGCCTATGCGCTCGTCTTCTCGGTGCTGCTGCGCGTGGCGGACATCCCCGACTACCCCCTGTTCCTGCTGGTGGGCCTGATCGTGTGGGTGTTCTTCGCCCAGGCGCTGCTCGCGGCGGCCCCGAGCCTCGTCGGCAACGCCGCGCTGGTGCGCAAGGTGCGCTTTCCGCGCGAGGCGATCCCCGCCTCGGTGGCCGCCGTGCAGATGGTGACCTTCCTCGTGATGCTCGTGATCGCCCTGCCGGTGGTGCTGGCGGTGCGCGGCACCTTCGAGCCCGCCCTGCTGCTGCTCGTTCCGGTGGTCGCGCTGCTGTTCTGCTTCGTGTTGGGGCTCTCGCTCGCGGTGAGCGTGCTCCACGCCCACTACCGCGACGTCGAGCCCGTATTGGCGGCCGGGCTGCTGCCCTGGTTCTTCGTCACGCCGATCTTCCTCCGTGTGGAGGACATTCCCGGCGTCGTAGAGCGTGAATGGCTGGCGAACCTGCTGCAGTGGGGCAACCCGATCGCGCCGTTCGTGGACGCCGTGCGCCAGCTGCTCTACGCGGGCACGGCCCCCCCGGTCGGTCAGCTCGCCTATCTCGCCGCCGCCGGTGTGCTGGCGCTCGTGGGAGGCCTGCTGCTGTTTCGGCGTATGGCCCGCGACCTCGCCGTGATGCTGTGAGCCGCGCACCGGCGCCGGGCGAGATAGTGCTCGATCGCGCCAGCCGCGCGTTTCGGGTGCGCCGCGATCGCAGCCGTACGCTCAAGGAGCTGTTCGTGCGCCGCGGCCACGGTGCGATCCACGACTCGGTCCAGGCGCTGAACGGGGTGAGCCTGCAGATCGCCCCGGGCGAGGCGGTGGGCCTCGTCGGGCGCAACGGCGCCGGCAAGTCCTCCACGCTGGCCTGCCTGGCCGGGATCATCCCGCTCGACTCCGGCAGCGCCCGGTGTGGCGGGCGCATGGTCACGCTGCTCGAGCTGGGCGCGGGCTTCGGTCCCGACTTCTCCGGTCGCGAGAACATCTATCTCAACGGGGCGCTGCACGGGTTCGGGCGCGAGGAGATAGAGCAGCGGGTCGAGGAGATCGTCGCCTTCTCGGAGCTGGGAGAGTTCATCGATCTACCCGTGAAGATCTACAGCTCGGGCATGTTCCTGCGCCTGGGCTTCGCGATCGCCGCGCACCTCGAGGCCGATGTGATGCTCATAGACGAGATCTTGGCGGTGGGCGACGAGTCCTTCCAGCGCAAGTGCTTCGCGCGCATCTCCGAGCGGATGCGGGCCGGCGCCACCCTCGTGCTGGTCTCCCACGACCCGGGGGCGATCGAGCGCGTCTGCAGGCGGGTGGTGGTGATCGACGCCGGCGAGGTGAGCTTCGACGGCCCGGTCGCCGAGGGGCTCCTGCACTACCACCGCCTCCTCGGCGCCGAGGAGGGCGTGCCTGCGGACCTGCGGCCGGCCGTGGGGGCGCCGGCGCTCGAGATCTCAGAGCTCGAGCTGCTCGACGCCGACGGCAACGTGCGCCACGTCTACGATTCCGGCGAGGCGCTGACCGTGCGCATGCGGCTGAATGTCCGGGACTCGATCCGCCACGCCGCCGTCGCCCTCGAGGTGCGCTCCGAGCGCGGCGAGCTGTGCTTTCGTGGCGAGACGACGCTCGGAGAGGTGACCGGCGCGGTCGAGGTCTCCTTCGAAGTGGCTCGGCTGGCGCTGCTCGGAGGCTCCTACGACGTGGTGGTGGGAGCCGGTGGCGACGAAGCGCCCGGGAGGCGGCAGATGGACCGCATCGCCCAGCTCACGATCGGGGCTTCGGAGGGCGGCGAGGGAATCGCCGATCTGCGCGGTCGGTGGTCGGTGGCGCCGCGCACCTCGAGGCAGGGGGCGCTGCGGTGACCGACCCCGAGGAGGCGATCGAGCTGGCCCGGGAGCGCGCTGTGAGAAGGCGCACTCAGGGGCCCGCGACCGAGGACGTCTCGACCGCGCTCGACGGCTCCATCAGCGGTGAGCGCCCCAGCCTGGATGTGCTCACGGAGTGGTCGGTCATCGAGGCCGACGCGGGCGCGGTGTACTCGACGCGCCGGGCGGGCACGCCGATCACGGCGGTCAAGCAGCTGCTGCTGCGCCTGCTGCGCCAGTACCACGCCCAGCTCGAGTCTCGCCAGACCCGTTTCAACATCGCCCTGCTCTCGCACTTCCGCGATCTCGAGGAGCGGGTGGCGCGCCTCGAGCGCGAGGCCGCTGATCCCGCCCGCGAGGCCACGGACTCAGGGCTCGGGCCCGACCGCCCGGCGCGGCATTGACGCGGGTCCACCAGGCGCTCTCGGCGGTCGGCCCGTTCGACGCCGTCAGCACCCAGGCACAGGCGTGGCAGGAGCTGTTTCGCCGCTGGGGGACGGCGGGCGAGATCTTCGCCGACGCGATCGACCCCCGCGCCGACGGGGGCGTGCGCTCCCTGCGCGACTTCGACCCCGATCCGGACGACTTGGTCGTGATCCGCTACTCGGCCTACGCGCCGACCTTGAAGCCGCTGCTCGATCTGGAGTGCCGCAAGCTGCTCGTCTACCACAACGTGACCCCGCCCCGGTACTTCTGGAATCACCATCCCGGGATAGCCGTGGCGTGTGCTCTGGGCCGTGATCAGCTGCACCGCTACGCCGGCGCGGTGGACGTGGCGGTGGCCGACTCGCGCTTCAACGCCGCAGAGCTCCTCGCGGCGGGCGCCCCCGACCCGAGGGTGGTGCCGATCCTGTTCGAGCCGGGGCGCCTGGCCAGCCGCGGCAGGCGCGTCAAGGGCGACGGCCCGCTGATCCTGGTCGTCGGCCGGCTGGTCCCCAACAAGCGCCACGACATTGCGATCGCGGCGTTCGCCGCCTACCAGCGCGAGGCGGCGCCCGACGCGCGGTTGGTCATCGTCGGCGAGCCGCTCTCGCCGGACTATCGCCGGCTCATCCAGCGCTGGGCTTCCGACTCGGGTGCGCGCTCGGTGACGGTCACGGGCGGGCTCGCACAGCCTGCCCTCAACGCGCTCTACGAGCGCGCCGACGTGCTGCTGTCGACCTCCGAGCACGAGGGGTTCTGCGTGCCCCTGCTCGAGGCCTTTCACTTCGGCCTGGCGGTGGTGGCCCGCCCGGCCGGGGCGATGCCCGAGGTCGGTGGCGACGCCGTGTTGTGGACCGAGGACTCTCAGCCCGGGATGACCGCTGAGCTGATCGACCTCGCCGTCCGCGACGCCGGGCTGCGCGCAGAGCTGGCTCGAAGGGGAAGGCGCCGCCTCGAGCAGTTCTCCTTCGAGCGCACGGCCGGGCAGATCCGGGACGCGGTAGAGGCCGCGCTGGCCTGAGCCCGCGGTGTCATCCTGTGCCATGGGCCAAAGCCGCGAAAGCGCAGCGAATGTCGTGCCCGGCCAACCGGCGACGTCTCGCTATGACGATGAGCTGTGGTCGCTGGTCCCCGAGCCGGCGAGCCCCCCTGGCGCTCACCTCGCCGCCTTCGTCGGTTCGCTCGAGCCCGTCGGCGCGGCGCTCGACCTCGGCTGCGGTGACGGTCGCCTGAGCGAGATGATCCCCGCCTCAGAGCTCACCCTCGCGGACGTGTCGGCGGTCGCGCTCGACCGTGCGCGGCGACGGTTGCCGTCGGCACGAGCGGTGCAGATCGAGGTGGATGGCGCTCTGCCGGTGGCTGACGGGAGCTTCGACCTGGTCGTCTGCACGGAAACCATCGAGCACGTACGCGACCTTCAGCTCCTGCTGTCGGAGGTCAGGCGCGTGCTGCGCCCGCGGGGGCGCCTGGCGCTGTCCACGCCCGCCCACGGCCGGCGCACCGGCCTGGAGCTGGCGGTGGGTGGATTCGAGCGCCGCTTCGACCCCCTTTCGCCGCATCTGCGCTTCCTGACGCGCCGCTCGCTGGCCCGGCTGCTGGACGCGATGGGCTTCGAGTTGGTAAGCCAGAGCCGCGCGGGCGGCACCCTGTTCGCGGTCGCGACCCGGTAGAGCACGGTGCGCGTCCTGATCGACACGACGTATGCGGGCCGGGGGCCGTCTGGCAGCGGCGTGTACATCGATCGGCTGGTGCGAGCGCTTCGGGATCGCGGCGAGGTGGAGGTGATCGAGGCGCGTCAGCGCGCGCGGCTGCGTCCCGGGGCCGCAGGCGGACCGCTTCGCCGGCTGCGGCGAGCGGCGAACCTCGTGCTGGATGTCGCCTGGCTGCACGTGGGCCTGCCGCGGGCCGCGCGGGCCGCGGGCGCCGACGTGGTCCACCACCCGCTGCCCGCCCACAGCCGCCGCATCCAGGCGGCCCAGGTCACCACGGTGCAGGACGTGGCCTTCATCCCCCTTCGGAGCATGTACGACAGCGTGTGGCGGCGGCTGGCCTTTCGCTCCTACCGGCGCGCGGCACGGCGGTGCGGCGCCGTCGTTTGCCCCACCGAGGCGACGGCGACCGAGGTGGTCGCCCTGCTGGGAGCCGAGCGCCGGCGGGTGCTCGTCGTTTCCTACGGCCCGGGGCAGGCCGAGCCGGCCACCGACCCGGGGCCGGCGGGCGCGGGCCCGGAGGACGCCGGGCGGTCTGCGACCGCCGACGCCGGGCCGCTGCTGTTCGTGGGCGACGCCGAGCCGCGCAAGAACCTGGAGGGGCTGCTCGACGCCTACTCGACCTACCGTGCACAGGTGACCGAGCCCGCCGGCCTGGTGCTCGCCGGGGCGGCTGCGGGCGCAGCCGCCGGGCGCTCCGGGGTGACCGCGTGCCCCCGCCCGACCCGCACGGAGCTGCTCGGCCTCTACAGGGCCGCGCGGGCTCTGGTGCACCCCTCACTGCACGAGGGCTTTGGCTTCACGCCGCTGGAGGCGATGTGGCTGGGAGTGCCCGTGGTGGCCGTACGCAACCCCGGAACCGAGGAGGTATGCGGTGACGCCGCACTGCTCGTGGCCCCCGGAGACCTCGTCCGCGGCCTGCTGCGCGTGACCGCGGACGCCGCACTGCGCGCGCAGCTGTCGCGCCGCGGTCACGAGCGGGCCCGGTCCTTTTCGTGGGACGGGGCGGCTCGCGGCCATGAGCGCGCCTATACCCTGGCGCGCTTCGGATGAACGTCGCGATCCTCGGCACCCGGGGCATACCCGCCTCCTACAGCGGCTTCGAGACCGCCGTGGAGCAGATCACCACCCGGCTGATCGCCCGGGGGCACCGCGTCACCGTCTACTGCCGGCCCCACGTCGTCGATCCCAGTATCCGCGAGTGGAAGGGGGCTCAGCTCGTGCACCTGCCCACGGTACGCAACAAGTACCTCGACACATTCGTGCACACGCTGCTCTCCAGCCTGCACGCCTCCCGCAGCCCCCGGCCCGACGCGGCGCTGTTCTTCATCGCAGGCAACAGCCCCCTCTGCCTGGTGACTCGCCTGGCGGGCATCCCGACGGTGATCAACGTGGACGGACTTGACTCCGATCGGCGCAAGTGGAATCGGATAGCGAAGTCCTACCTGCGCGCCGCGGAGCGGCTCTCGCCCCGCATGGCCACCCGCGCGATCACCGATTCCCACGCCGTGGCCGCGATCTATGAGCGCCGGTACGGGCGCTCGATCGGCGTGGTCCCCTACGGCGCCGAGATCCCCGCGACGCACGACAGCGACGTGCTCGAGCGCCTGGGGCTCGAGCCCCGGCGCTACGTGCTGTTCGTCGGCCGGCTCGAGCCCGAGAACAATCCACACCTCCTCGTCGAGGCGTGGGCCCGGATCTCCGCCGAGCGTGCGAGGGGCATGAAGCTGGTCGTGGTCGGCGGCGCCCCGTACGCATCGGACTACATCAACAGGGTCCGCCGTGCGGCGGACCCGCGCGTCGTGTTTCCCGGGTATGTGTTCGGCTCCGGCTACTGGGAGCTGCAGCGCCACGCCTACCTGCTCTGCGCCCCGACCGAGGTCGGCGGCACCCACCCTGTGATCCTCGAGTCGCTCGTGGCGGGAAACTGCGTGCTGGTCAACGACTACCGGCCCAACGCCGAGACCGTGGGTGATGCCGGACACTACTTCTCGGGCGCGACGGGCGTCAGCGATCTCGCCCGCCAGCTCGAGCAGCTCCTTGACGATCCCGAGCTCGTCGCGAGCTACAGGAAAAAAGCGCTGGAGCGGGCCAAGCTCTACTCCTGGGACGCCGTGGCCTCGGCCTACGAGCAGCTGCTGATCGAGGTGACCGGGTCCTCGGGTCACGGGCCGCTTCCGATGGGGCGACTCGACGAGATCGAGCGCGCCACCCGGGCTCGCGGGCCCTCCGCGCTTGTCGGCTGAACGGGCTACTCGCCCGGCGTCTGCCGGCGCGGCGCCAGGGGGATGTCAAGCGCCGCCTGGGTCCTTTGGATGAGCGCAGAAACTCGCTGGGAGTTGGGGTCCACGGCTACCGCGGCGCCGAGCGTCGCCAGGGCACGAGCGGGCAGATCCGCGCGGTCGAGCTCGAAGCCCGCGAGCCTCAACCAGGTCTCCGGATCGCGCGGGTGCTCGCGTACGGCCTGCTCGAGCACCCGGTAGGCGGCCCGCAGCCGGCCCGCCTCCGCAAGCACCGTGGCGGTGGTGAACAGCGGGGTGGGCGAGTAGGGGTCGAGGTCGCGGGCGCGCAGCACGTGCTCGGAGGCCCTGCGGAAGTCCCCTTCGTCCAGGGCCTCGTAGGCGCGGTCGGTGGCACGGTCGGCGCGCTCGGGCTGCCATACCGCCCACGCGCACAGCGCGGCGATCACGAGGACCGACCCGGCCGCGATGGCTCGCATGGAATCGGCCCGGCCGGCCGCAGGCGCCTCCTGCATGCCGCCGTCGGCGAGGGTGGGTGATCGCGGTTCGGCACCGATGGCAGGCAGCGCTCCCCGGCCGGCCACGAACCCTGCTGCCACCAGTGCGGCGACGGACGGGCCGGGCACGAACCACGTCCAGTCGACGGCCGAGTGCAACCCGAAGGCGACGGCGCTCAGGGCGACGGCCACCAGGGCGGCGCGCTCATCGGTCCACTCGGGGCGGGGCGCCCGGCGGGTCATAAAACCCGTGGCGCGGGCTGCGCCGAGAAGCCAGGCCACCGCGAGCGCGAGCGCGAGCGCTATCCCCACCAGCCCGAGGTCCGAAAGCGCCTGGGCGAGAAAACCGTGGGCGTGCTGCACAGCGCGGCCATCGTTGCGGTAGCGCAGCCGCGCGAGACCGAAGGTGTTGGCCCCGCTGCCCAGCAGCGGCCGCTCTTCGAAGATCTGTGCAGCCTGATGCCAGTAGGCGGCGCGTGACGAGGACACCGAGCCGAGCCGCGCGGCGCCCTTCGGCGTTGACGACCGCTCGCTGGTCAGGCTCCCAACCCCGTCCGAGACGGTGCCAAAAAGCCCTCTGTCGCTCGTCGCGACCGAGACCAGCCCGCCGACGGCCAGCACGCAGGTCACGACCGCGAGGGCGCCCGCGGCTCGCCGGCGCAGCCTCAGAGATGGTGCTCGGCGCGCGTAGGCGAGCTCGATCGCGCCGCCCGCGAGCAGCAGCCCGGTGCACATCGCCAGCGTCATCAATCCGAACCGCCCCGCGACCATCTCGCGCGCCGACAGCGGCGCGAGGGCCTGCGTAAACGCATCCTTGGAGAGCGCCCACGAAGCCACGGGAAGCACCGCGAGCACGGGCAGGACCACGACCGCAAGGCTGCGCATCCGCAGCGGGACGAGGACGAGCCAGCCGAGCACGACGCAGACTGACACCGCCAGCGCCCCACGCGACTGGGTCAGCGCCACCACCAGGCCGAACACGCCCATGGCCGGGTAGGCGAGGGCGCCAAGCAAGGGGGGGCCCTCGCGGCGCGATCCCAACCACAGCACGCAGGGCATGGCGAGCGCAGCCATGACCCCGAGCGCATTCCAGTAGTCGAAGGGCTCTCCCAACCGTGCGCCGAGCACATCCCTTGCCAGCTCGGCGGGAAAGACGCGCGACAGCAGCGACCAGCCGCAGACCAGGAGGGAGCCGATCAAGATGCCTCCGGCGAAGGTCCGCGACGAGCGCGGGCACAGCTGTCCGGCGGCCACGGCCAGGCTGAACACCGCGAGGTAGGCCAGCGTGCGCCCAGCCTCTGAGACCGTGTCGGCCGGGGCGATCGACCAGGACACCGATAGCGCGGTGACCACCGTGAACGCCGCCAGAAGGCAGACGGCGACGACCCCATGGCCCGTCCAGCGTCGTGACCTCGAGAACAGCACGGCGAGCACCAGGCCTGCGCCGAGCAGCACCACCACCTCGAAGCCGGCCATCCGCCCGAGCTGGTTTCCCCCCTCGGCGGCGAACGCGGCCGAGGCGAGGAGTGCGCCGAGGCCGCAGCTAGCGGCGGCGGCGGAGCTGCGGAAGTGAGCCACGGCCGCGTGGGAGCCCGATACGCCCGAGCGAGGCGGCGAAAAGCTCTGGCTTGTAGAGCCGCAATGCGAGAGCGGAGCCTGCGGCAAGGCCGAGTGCCAGCGCGATGATCGCGAGCAGCAGGGGCAGCGAGATTCCGCTGGCTCCGTCGGTGCGGTTGAACGCCCCCGCCGTGGCGGGATCGACGGTGCGGTCACCCAGCAGCGACTCGGTGTCCTCGCGGGCGGCAAGTTGGCGTTTGCGCTGTGCAGCGGCTCCCCCGCGCTGCTCCGCCGCGGCCGCCGGGCCGCTGCCGACCGGGTTGATGTCCTCCGGGCCCGGGCCCCCGCCCGTCCCGGCGGAGCCGCCTGCCCCGGGAAAGCCGCCGCCGGCGCCGGCAATCTTGGCGCGGGGATTGTCGAGGGCAGCGTCGATCTGTGCTGCGCAGTCGCTGTAGGCGTCGAGGTCGGCGGGTATCCGGTTCTTGCCCTGCCGCAGATCCTTGCGCGAGTAGCGCCCGGTCTTGACGTTCCCGTCGTCGGCGCAGTCGCGCACGACGGCGTTCGGGCCGGCCTCGGCCGGGGCCGCGGCGAACAGCGCCAGCACCGCCAAGAGCAGCACAGGCGCGCTGATGTATTTCACGCGCTCGAGCATTGGGAAGGGGATGGATCGAAGGTGGAAGCGATTAAGCGTCCGTGCCCCATGCGCAGGCCCTGCCACCTGGCGGCCCCAGCCTAGCAACCCGTCCCGCCTCGTGAGGCTTGCGCGTGCACCAGCGCGTCACGCATCCCATCCGCCCACGCGGCGGGCGTGAAGGTCCGGGCGTCGTTGCGTGCCGCGGCGCCGAGCTGCTCGCGCAGCTTCGGGGAGCCGGCCAGGCTCGCGAGCCGGGTGGCCAACGCCCGCGAGTCACCGGCTGGGAAGATCAGCCCGTTGCGGCCGTCTCGCACCAGCCCGCCCGCCGCCGCGCCGACGGCGTCGCTGACGATCACGGGCGTTTGCTGGAGCATGGCTTCATTGACGACCAATCCCCACGGCTCGGTGAAAGTTGCGGTGCGCACCGACGGCAGCACCAACAGGTCAGCTGCCGCATAGAGCGCCGGAAGCTCAAGTTCGTCAACGTAGCCGAGCGTGCGGACGCCGGCGCCCGCACGCTCGGCTACGGATTCCAGCGGCCCCCGGCCGGCGAGTGCGAGGCGCGCCCCGCCGCCCAGATCGGCCTGCCGCCACGCCTCGAGCAGCACCCGCACTCCCTTCTCCTCCTCGAGGCGGCCGACGTAGAGCACGAGCAGGTCGGCCTCCCCGGCTCCCGCCCGCGACCTTGCGCGGGCTCTGGCCTCCGGCTCGACCGGCGCGGCGAAGTGATCGACGTCGACGGCCTGGGGGGCGACGAAGATCCCGTCGCGGGCGCCCCGGCGGGCCGCGACGTGACGGGAGATGTGCGAGCCGTATGTCGCGACCGCGTCCGCGCGCCGGTAGAGGTGGCGGGTGGGCAACACGGATAGGGCATGCGACGGGGTGCGCGGGTGGGCCCAGAGCCCGACCCACAGGACGAAGGGCAGGCGGCGGACCCTCGCTGCCAGGTAGCTGCCCGGCAGGGCCACGCGCCCGTTGAGCCCGCAGATCACCGCGCGGTAGCGCCCCGAGCCGGCCAGGCGCGCCGCCCCCGCCTGGGTGGTCCGGTGCACGGTCAATCCGGGCACGGGCCGCCCCGCCCGCTCCCAGGCGATCACCTCGACCGCCTCGGCCTCCGCGAGCAGGCGAAACGCCTCGCGCCGGTGGGGCGAGACGACGTTCGTGACGAGGCAGGCGGGCCGGTGGTCGTTCAAAGCCAGCACCCTACGTGCCGTCGAGCGCGGTGGCCACGCCGTATCTTGCGGCGCGTGACCGGCCGGCCGGACATCCTGCTCGTGTCGCTGGGCACCACGATGGGATGGCGCGCCAACGATCGGGCGTTTGCGGAGCAGATCCGGGCTGCGGGTGCCACGTGCGAGCTGGTGACCGCACGGATGGGGCCCGCGGGGCGCCTGCGGCGCTCGATGGCGCTCACCGACGTGGTCGAGGCGCTGGCCGCGCGCCGGGTCGCCGGGCGCGAGGCGGGTGCCACCATCTACTCGAGCGTGACCGCGGCGCTGCTGGCGCCGGCGAGGCATCCGACGGCGGTGCGCTTCGACTGCCCGGCCGCGCTCAACCGACCCGGTCCCGGCGGCATCTGGCAGCGGCGCAGGGAGCGCTCAGTGCTCGGTGGCGCGACGCTGCTGCTTCCCTTCAGCGACCTCGCCGCGCAGGCGGCCGCGAGGGTGGCCCGCCCGTACGCGCCACCCTCGCTGGTGCTGCCCCCCGCCGTGCCCCTCGGCGTCCCGCCGGCCCCGGATGCCCCCGACGTGGTGGCCTACGGGGGGGATCCGCTCAAGCGCGGCATCGACCTGCTCTACGCCGCCTGGCGCGAGGCGCGGCCCGACGGCGCGCGGCTGGCGGTCGCGGGCCTGGACCGCAACGAGGCTCTGAGGCGCCTGGAGAAGGCCGGGGTCGAGGAGCCGCCGGGCGTCGAATGGCTGGGCGCGCTCACGCGCGAACGCTGGCTTGCGCTCGTCGCGGGGGCGCGTGCGTTCGTCAACGCGTCGCGGTTCGAGGACTGGGGGCTCGCGCAGATGGAGGCACTGTCCGCGGGCACGCCGCTCGTCACGGTGCCGTCGGGCGGCGCCAACGCGGCGCTGGCGCTGGCGCGTGAGCTGGCGCCCGCCCTGGTGGCGCACGAGCGCTCCGCAGGCGCTCTGGCGCAGGCCATCCGGGCTGCACTCGCGTTCGACCCCTCGCAGCGCCGCTCCTACGCCGAGCGCGCGACCGGCCTGCTCGCCCCCTACCGCGAGGACGCCCTGCGCCGCCGGGTGGCCCAGGAGGTGCTCCCGCTGCTGCTCACCAGCTCGTCGTAGACGGCGGTCCACTGCTCCGCCACGGCCTCGTAGGAGTAGCGGGCACGGGCGTTGCGCGCGATCTGGTCCGAGTCGAAGTGACGTCCGAGTGCGCCGGCGATGGCCGCGGCGAGCGCCTCCGGGTCGCCCGGGTCGACCAGCAGCCCCGCCTCGGGCCCGATCAGCTCGGGCACGCCCCCGACCCGCGTCGCCACCACGGGCAGGCCGGATGCCATCGCCTCGATCAGCACGCAGGGCAGGTTCTCGTACAGGCTCGCCAGCACGAACAGGTCGGCGGCGCGCATCAGGTCGGCGACGTCCTCCTTGGTCAGCTCGCCACGGAAGCGCACGGTCTCGGCCAGACCCAGCCGCTGTGCGCGCGCTGCCAGCTCGCCGTGCAACTCGCCCTCGCCGACCACGTCGAGCCTGACGTCGCGGCGCCCGCGCAGGCCCGCCAAGGCGTCGAGCAGGTGGGCGTGGCCCTTCTTGGGGGCCAGGCTGCCCACCGTAAGCAGGCGCTTCGGTCCGCCGTCGCGCTCGGGGCGCGCCGGCCCGGGGTGGCTCTCGGAGCGGACCGGCTTGAACACCTCGGTGTCGACCACGTTGGGCAGGACCCGTATGCGCGCCCGCGGTGCCAGCTCGTGCAGACGCGCGGCGAGCTCGGTGCTGACGGGCGCGACGAGGTCGGCTCCCGTGAAGGCCAGCCTGGCGGTGAGCAGGTCGGACCCGCGGATCAGGCCGCGCTGAAAGCCGGTGTAGTGCTCGGTGACCACCACGGCCGCACCACTGAGGCGTCCGATCACCAGCGCGGGCAGACCGGCGGAGTAGACGTGGGCGTGGACGACGTCGGGTCGAAACCCGCCGCGGCGCAGGCGCGCCACGGCGGCGAGCATGCCGGCGATCTGGCAGACCATCCCGAGGGCCCGCACCCGCGGGCGCCGGTAGAGGACACGCAGTGTCTGCAGGCCGTCCTCGACCTCGGCGGTCAGCCGGTAGAGGCCGAAGTCGGGAGCGCGAACGGCACGCGGCGCCAACACCACCACCTCGTGGCGCTGCGCCAGCGCCCGGGCGTGCTCG
>JBBSLY010000004.1:0-15754 GCA_038233455.1 Solirubrobacterales bacterium
ACTCCGGCGAAGACGATCAGCCCCGCGCGGGCGAAGGCTCCGGGGGTGGCCGTCACTGTCCTGCCACCCCGGCGGCCGCCTGCTGCGTGTCCTTCTCGGTGAGCACCGAGACGATGTCGATCCCGCGGATGTCGGCGAACGGGTCCACGTGGACGCGCTGGTAGAGCTCCACCTCGTTGAGGTCCACGCGCTTCACGGTGCCGATCGGCACGCCGCGCGGGAACAGCGACTCGAAGCGGTCGGCGGTAAAGCCCGACGTGACCACCGTCGCGCCCTCACGGACCCGGCCCTCGCGCACGAACTCGAGCAGCAGGTCCTCGGGCTTGCCCACCTCGGGCTTGATGACGCCGTTCGCGCCGCCGGGCATGATCTGCGCCGAGACGGCGCTCGAAGCGTCGGTGATCAGCGTGACCTCGGCGGTGCCCGACGTAGCGCTGGTCACCTTTCCGACCAGGCCGCCCTCCGCGATCACCGGCTGATCCTCTCGGATTCCGTCGCCCGAGCCCTTGTCGATCTTGACCTTCGAGTACCAGACGGTCGGCGACCGAGCGATCACACGCGCGGCGACCGCCGCGGTGCCGTCCGGAAAGCCCTCCGAGTCGCGCAGGTCGACGATGCCCTTGAGCTGCTCGGCGTCCTGCTCCGCGGTGGCCGACTGCGCCACCTGCTTTCTCAGCCGCTCGACCTCCTCGCGCAGCTTCTCGTTCTCGCCCTTGGCGTCGAGGGTGTCGCCAAACCAGCCGAAGAAGTCGCGAAAGGGCTTGAGCACGCGGCCGGTGCCGGTCTCAATCGGCGCGAACGCCTCCTGAGCGCCGCGCTGGAGGGTGTGGAACACGCCGCCGCCCGACTCGCCGAAGTAGGCGGTCAGCATGACAATGGAGAGCGCGACGAATATCGCCAGCGCCCCCCGTCTGCGGCGGACAACTTTGCTGTCGAACAACTGGGACTCCTACGGAGCCGCCGCGGCTAGCGCCGGCGGCTGTTTCGGGAATGCTTGTTGGCGCGATGGATCGCCTCGAACTCCTCGAGGCTGCGACCCGAGCCGACCGCGACGCACGTGAGCGGTGACTCGGCAAGGTGGGCCGGCATCTGGGTTTCGTCGCGCAGGCGCTCGTCGAGGCCCTGGAGCAGCGCTCCACCGCCGGCGAGCATGATGCCGCGGTCCATGATGTCCGAGGCCAGCTCCGGCGGGGTGCGATCGAGCGTCTCCTTGACGGCGTCGACTATCGCCTGGAGCGGCTCCTCGAGGGCCAGCCGGACCTCTTCGCTCGTGAGCACGATCGTCTTGGGCAGCCCCGACACGAGGTCGCGGCCGCGGATCTCTGCCTGCATCTCCTCGTGGAGGGGAAACGCCGACCCGATCTCGAGCTTGACCTCTTCCGAGGTCTGCTGGCCGATCATCAGCTTGTACTCGCGCTTGACGTAGTTGATGATCGCGTCGTCGAGCTCGTCGCCGCCGATCCGGATCGACTGGCTGACCACGATCCCACCGAGCGAGATCACCGCCACCTCGCTGGTGCCGCCGCCGATGTCGACCACCATGTTGCCCGTCGGCTCACCCACCGGCAGCCCGGCGCCGATCGCGGCCGCCATCGGCTCCTCGATCAGGTATGCCTGCCGCGCACCCGCGGACAGGCATGCCTCCTCGACCGCCCGCTTCTCCACCCCGGTCACGCCGCTCGGCACGCAGACCACGACCCGCGGGTGCGCCCAGCGGTTCTGGTGGACCTTCTGGATGAAGTGGCGCAGCATCTGCTCGGTCACGTCGAAGTCGGCAATCACGCCGTCCTTCAGCGGCCGGATGGCCTGGATGGTGCCCGGGGTGCGGCCGAGCATCCGCTTGGCCTCGATGCCCACCGCGTGCACCTCCGCCGTGCGCGAGTCGATCGCCACCACGGAGGGCTCCGAGAGCACGATTCCCCGCCCACGCACGTAGACGAGGGTGTTGGCGGTGCCGAGGTCGACCGCCATGTCGCGGCCGCCCATGCCGGTGAGGTAAGAGAAGAAACCCATGGGTGGTGGTGAGGATAAGCGCTGCAAGCGCCGCGAACGCGGAACCTCGCCGATCCGCAACGACAAAAGCTGACCTCGGGCGGGCGGACCGGCTGCCGGAGATCAGTGTAGCTCAGATACCCCGCTTCAGGAGCGGAGTTTCAATGGCCGCCGGAGGCGCGATCCGGCTGCAATTTCGCGCCCGCGCCCGGGACCTCGGCTCTGGCGAACAGGTCCGGCGCCATCCGCACCAGGGTCGCCACCGGCAGCCCCACCACGTTGAGGTAGTCGCCCTCGATGTGCTCCACGAGGGTGGCACCTCGACCCTGGATCGCATAGGCGCCCGCGCGATCGCGCCACTCGCCGCAGGCCACGTACGCCTCGATCTCGGCGCCCGTCAGCTCACGGAAGCGCACGGTCGTAACAGCGGCTTCGACGCGCTGGCAGCGGTCGCGGGCGAGACCTTTGCGGTCGCCACCCACTCCGCTCCGCCGCTCGACGAGCGCGATGCCCGACCAGACCTCGTGCGTGCGCCCGGCGAGGGCGGCCAGGAAGCGGCCCGCCTCCCGGGCGTCGCACGGCTTGCCGAAGATCCGGCCCTCGAGGGCAACCGCCGTGTCGACCCCCAGCACCCGCCGCCCGGCGACCGCACGGGCCTTTTGCAGCGCGTTGTCGCGCACCATCTCCTCCACGTCGCCCTCGATCCGCTCCTCGACGTCAGGGGAGACCGCCTCGAAGGCGAGGCCGATCTGCTCGAGGATCGCCCGCCGCTGGGGTGAGCGCGAAGCCAGGGTGAGCGCCACCTCGGCCACGTCACGTCCCCGCGCAGGCCGTCACCGCGGCCCTACCCGAAGCATCCAAGGACTCTCAATCGATGCGTGTGGCCCGTAAATAGGACGGATGTGACACCAAAGACGGGCCACACTCCGGGGCGGTGGGGTCACGCTCAGAGGTCGGGAAAGAACAGCCCGGTCTCGCGTTCGGCCGACTCGGCGGAGTCCGATCCGTGGACGAGGTTGGTCTGGACCTCGAGGCCGAGGTCGCCCCGGATCGAGCCCGGCGCCGCCTCCAGTGGGTTCGTGGCACCGATCACCTGACGCGCGGCGGCCACCGCCTCGTGTCCCTCGAGCACCATCGCAACCAGCGGGCCACCGGTGATGAACTCGACCAGGTCGGCGAAGAACGGCTTGTCGCTGTGCTCGGCGTAGTGCTCCTCGGCCGTTTCGCGGGAGACGATCATGTGCTTCATGGCGGCGATCCGTAGGCCCTTGCGCTCGAACCGGGCAACGATCCCGCCTGTCAGGTTGCGCTCGAAGGCGTCCGGCTTTACCAGGATCAGCGTCCTCTCCACGGTGCTCCTTTTCGTCGGAATGGGCGGCGCCGGACCACACGCCGGCACCATGACAACTGAAGGGGTTTAGAGCCTTAGGGGCGGGCCCGGGGCGTCGTCGGGCGCTCGCCGTCCTCGAAGCCGGCGCCCGCTGCCTCGCGCGCGCCCGGCATGGGCGGTGCCGGCGGCCGCTCGTTGCCGTCCTGTCCGCGAGGCGTGCGCTCCACGGGCGGCCTGGTCGCACGGGGAGCCTCGCCGTCCTGCGGGGCTTGCGCCGGGTCGGCCTGAGCGCGGGCCACGCGAGCCCCCTCGGAGGCGGCGCGCGGCTGCCCCGCCACAGCAGCGGAGCGCCCGGGGGGCCCCGACCGCTGCCCGCCCGCGGCGGAGGGTGGCCGTTCCCGGCGGCGGGGACGCTGGCGCGAGGCCGGCTGGGCCTGGCCCACCTCCGCCTCGCAGAACGGACAGATCGACCAGCGAGGATCGAGCGGCTTGCCGCAGGTCACGCACGGCTCCTTGAGCCGGCGCAGACAGCTCGGACAGCGCAGGAAGGCCTTTTCGACCCCGTAGGAGCAGTACGGGCACGCGAGCTGCTCGGTGCTGGCCAGCCGCGCCTCGGCAGCGGCGATCTCCAGCTCGCGCTCGCGCACGTCGTCGAGGTACTCCGGTGGCCTCACGATCAGGTAGACGACGGTGCCGAGGAAGGGAAACAGCGAAGCCGCGGTCGCGCACCCGACCAGCATCGGATCGTCGATCCGCCGCCGGGCGTCGGCGTAGGTCCAGTAGACCAGCGCCAGCCAGAAGACCGCGAGGAACAGGAGGAGCAGGTTCACCGCGAGGTTCAAACCGTCGTCGGTGATCCCAAAGATGGCCAGGGAACCCATTGAGGAGCAAAAGTGTATCGGCGCCGGTTACAGGAAGATCCGGCCCAGCGCGTACCCGACACCGAAGAACACGAGGATGACAGTGGCGACTATCAGCGCCACCAGGCCGATCATCGCGCCGAAGCTGGGCCCTTCCTTGCGTTCCATGGGCGAGACATCCTCCCACCCCCTGAGTCCGCCTACAAGGCGGAGGCCCGCGAGTGAACGTCGTCTCTCACCAGATCGGCGATCAGGTGGATCGACCCCGTGACCAGCACGCAGCCCTCCGGGCCCGCCAGCTCCCTCGCCCGAGCCAGGGCGCGCTCGGGTTCGTCGACCACCTCGGCGGGCGGTCCGCCCAGGTCCCCGCAGAGCGCTGCGAGTGAGCCGGGCGGGAGGCTACGGGGGATGGAGCAGCGTGTGAAGACGGCGCGATCGACGCCATCGAGCAGGACCGCGAGCATTCCGGCGGCGTCCTTGTCGTCGAGCACGCTCGCCACCAGCACCAGCGGGGCACGGTCCCCGCGGATCTCGTCCAGGGCGGCGACCAGCGCCCTCACGCCGTCTGGGTTGTGGGCCCCGTCGAGCACCGTCAGCGGGCGGTCGGCCACGACCTCGAGTCGGCCGGGAATGGCTGTCTCGGCCGCCGCGGCGCGCACCGCGGCGGGGTCAGGCGGGCGGCCGAGGAAGGCCTCCGCGGCGGCTTCGGCGAGTGCGAAGTTGGCGCGCTGGAAGGCTCCGGGCGTCGGCACGGTCACGAGCGTGGCGTGGCACCGGCTCGCCGCCGCGAGCGCCGCGGACCGGGCCTCCGAAGCGAGGTCCTCCCCGACCACCAACGTGGCCCCCTCGCGGACGACGGCCAGCTTCTCGGCGGCTATGTCCGCCACCGTGGGGCCCAGCCACCGCGTGTGGTCGAGACCGACCGATGTGAGCACCTGAACCTTGGACGCGATCACGTTGGTTGCGTCGTGGCGGCCGCCGAGGCCCGCCTCGATCACGGCGACCTCCACCCCGCTCGCGGCCAGCTCGTGGTAGGCCGCGGCCGTGAGCGCCTCGAACTGGGTCACGCGGTCGTCGGCCTCGAGCGTGCGCTCGACGGTCATAGCCGCCTCGGCCGCTCGCTGCACCGCGGCGGCGAAGCGCTCACCCGACACCGCCGTCTCCGAGACCTCGATCCGCTCGCGGAACGAGCGCAGATGCGGCGAGGTGTAGCTGCCGGTGCGCAACCCGTGGCGCGCGAGGATCGCCGCGATGAAGCGGGTGGTGGACGACTTGCCGTTGGTGCCCACCACGTGCACCGAGGCGAAGCGGCGCTGGGGCAGCCCCAGCACGGTCATCAGCTTGTGCATGCGGTCGAGGCCGAACCGCATCCCGAACAGCTCGAGGCCGAGGAGGTGGTCCTCGGCCTCCGCCGGGGTCATGCGCTCAGCGCTCCCGATCGACGTGCTCCAGAGCCTGGCGGTAGTCGGCGAGCTTCGTCCGCTCCCCCTCCACGACGGCGGCCGGCGCCCCCTGCACGAACCGCTCGTTGGCGAGCTTTGCCTCCAAGCGGCTGATCTCGGCCCCGAGCTTCGCCGCCCGCCCCTCCGCCCGGCGGCCCGCCTCCTCGGGATCGAAGGCGGGGTCGGCCAGCAGCAGCACGGCGCCGCCCGGAATCGGGACCTCCGCCGCCACCTCGCCGTCCGCGGCGCCGTCGAAGTCGAGCCGTGCCAGCCGGGCGACCTGCCCGACAAGCCCGTCATAGCCCTCCGCGGCCATCCGAGCGGGGAGCACCGCCGAGGGCTTGACGCGCGCCTCGTCGCGGTAGCGGCGCAGCG
Organism: Solirubrobacterales bacterium; assembly: GCA_038233455.1. Lineage (GTDB taxonomy): Bacteria > Actinomycetota > Thermoleophilia > Solirubrobacterales > Thermoleophilaceae > JAAYBF01. The sequence continues at coordinate 6,000 of JBBSLY010000004.1, forward strand.
CGGTGATCGCCTCGATCGAGCGCCCCACCTCCGCCTCGGCCCGTTCGTCAATGCGCGCGGGGTCGGGCTCGGGGTAGGGCGCGACGGCCAGCAGGTCCCCGTCGGTGCCCGGCATGAACGACCACACCTCCTCGGTCACGTGGGGCATGATCGGGTGCAACAGCCGCAGCATCCGATCCAGGGCATGCAACAGCGTGGCCGACACCGCCATGCGATCGCCCCCGGCCTCGTACAGCCGTGGCTTTGCGAGCTCGAGGTACCAGTCGCACAGCTGCGACCAGAACGCCTCGTAGAGCTCGAGCGCGGCGGCGGAGAGCTCGAAGCACTCGATCAGCTCCGCCGAGCGCGCGGTTACGCGCTCCAGGCGCGAGACGATCCAGCGGTCCTCCGGAGCCTCCGCGTGATCGGCCGACGCCTCGACCCCCTCCTGGACGCCGAGGAGGATCAGCCGGGAGGCGTTCCAGAGCTTGTTGGCCAGGTCTGAGCCCTGCTTGACGCGGTCCTCGGAGTAGCGCACGTCCTGGGTGGAGGCCATCGCCAGCAGGCCGAAGCGCACGGCGTCCGCGCCGTGCTCTGCGATCTCGTCGAGCGGGTCGATCCCGGTGCCGAGCGACTTCGACATCCGCCGCCCGTCCGGGGCCTGGATCACCGAGTGGATCGGGACCTCGGTGAAGGGCAGCCGCCCGGTGAACTCGATGCCCATCATCACCATCCGCGCTACCCAGAGGAAGATGATGTCGCGCGCTGTGGAGAGCACGTCCGTGGGATAGAACGCCGCCAGCTGGGGGGTCTCCTCGGGCCAGCCGAGCGTCGCGAAGGGCCACAGGGCCGAGGAGAACCACGTGTCGAGCACGTCGGGGTCGCGCTCCCAGCCGTCACCTTCGGGCGCCTCGGCGCCGAGCGCTCTCTCATCGCCTCTGTACCAAACCGGGATCCGGTGGCCCCACCACAGCTGGCGCGAGATGCACCACGGTCTGATGTTCTCGAGCCACTCGAGGTAGACGCCGGTCCACGGCCGCTCGGGGTGAAACCGCAGGCTGCCGTCCTCGACGGCAGCGATCGCGGGCTGCGCCAGCGCCTTCATGTCACAGAACCACTGCAGCGAGATCAGCGGCTCGATGCGCATGCCCGAGCGGTGCGAGTGGGGCACCTCGTGGGTGTAGGGGCGAGTGCCTGACACGCAGCCGCCCTCGCGCAGCGCGGCCACGACCTCGCGCCGCGCGTCGACGACCGCCAAGCCCGCGAACCGCTCTCCCGCGGCGTCCGACATCGTGCCGTCCTCGGAGATCACCGAGAGCTCGTCGAGGCCGTGGCGGCGGCCGATCTCAAAGTCATTGGGGTCGTGGCCCGGGGTGATCTTCAGCGCGCCCGTGCCGAAGTCGGTCTTCACGTGCTCGTCGGCGATGATCGGCAGCCGGCGGCCGAGCAGCGGCAGGACCGCCGTCTCGCCGATCAGGCGCGTGTAGCGCTCGTCGCCGGGGTTGACGGCGATCGCGGTGTCGCCGAGCATCGTCTCGGGCCTCACCGTAGCGACGGTGATCGAGCCCGACCCCGACGCCAGCGGGTAGTCGATCGAGTACATCGTGTCCTCCATCGTGCGCTGCTCGACCTCGAGGTCTGAGATGGCGGAACGGGTGCCCGGGTCCCAGTTGACCATGTAGTTGTCGCGGTAGATGAGTCCCTTCTCATACAGACGCTCGAACACGTGGGTGACCGCGGCGGCGTAGGCGTCGTCCATCGTGAAGCGCTCGTCGCCGTAGTCCAGCGACGCGCCGATGCGCTTGAACTGCTCGACGATCGTCGACCCGTGCTCGCGGCGCCACTCCCACGCGCGCTCGACGAAGGCGTCGCGCCCGATGTCCTCCTTGGTCCTGCCCTCGGCCGCGAGCGCCTGCTCGACCTTTACCTGCGTGGCGATGCCGGCGTGATCGGTGCCGAAGATCCACTTGGTCGGCCGCCCGCGCATCCGCGCCACGCGCACGACGAGGTCCTGGATCGCCGCGTTCAGCGCGTGGCCCATGTGCAGCGCGCCGGTCACGTTGGGTGGAGGAACCGCTACCGAGAAGCTCTCGCCGGCGCCTGTGCCCTCGCCGGGCTCTGCATGGAAGATCCCGGCCTCCTCCCAGCGCGCGAAGACCCGCTGCTCGACCTCGGCGGGCGAGTAGCGGGTGCGCTCCTGGAGGGCTGCGAGGCGGTCCGGCGGCACGGGCCGGGAGTGTAGGCCGGGGCCAGTGTAGGCCGGGGCCAGTGACGGGCCAGCACGCGGTCCTTCCCTCCCTCAGTATCTATTTGGGCTTATATAGCGTTATCATGCTTTCCTATGACGCCCAGTGCTCTGCTTCGAGAGGCCCGCCGCTCGGCCGGACTGACTCAGGCCCAGGTCGCGCAGCGGGCGGGGATCTCCCAGAGCGCCGTGGCGCAGTTGGAGCGCCCGGGTTCGAACCCGACGGTCGAGACCCTCGACGGCGTCTTACGTGCCACGGGACAGCGCCTGCGGCTCGCGAGCGAACCCGACCACTCCAGCGTCGACGAGACGCTGATAGCGCGCAATCTGCGGCTGACGCCTGCTCAGCGGCTGGCTGCTTTCGAGACGGCCCACGCCGAACTCGCCGAACTGCGCAGGCTTGCACGTGCCGATGGCCGCTGAGTTTCGTCCGCGCGGGCTGCTGGGCCATCTCACCGCGCGGGGCGTCGACTTCATCGTGATCGGCGGTATCGCGCTGAGCATCCACGGATCGGATCGCAACACATTCGACCTCGACATATGCGGGTCGCAAGACCCTGACAACCTCAACGTCCTGGGAGCGGCACTGATCGAAATCGAAGCTCGGCTCAGGGGTATCGAGGAGGACGTGCCCTTCGTTCCGGATGGCCGCTCCCTGAAGGGAATCGAGATCCTCAGGCTCGACACCGCGCTGGGGCCCCTCGACGTGCTGAGCAGCCCCGATGGCTGCCCGCCCTACCCCCAGCTCCGCCGTAGAGCCAAGCGCGTCGACCTCGGCTCGACATCAGTGATGATCGCGTCGGTCGACGACCTGCTCGAGATGAAGCGGGCGGCGAACCGCAAGAAGGACGAGCTCGACGTCGAGACGCTCGAAGCGATCAAGCGGGCCGAGCGGCGCTTGGCGCGGGAGCGCTGAAGGGCCGCGGTCAGTCCTCCAGCCCGGCCACGAAGTCGACCAGCTTGCGCGTGTCGCGCACCGGGCCGCCGTGACCGAACAGCACCAGCGAGGGCTCGAGCGCGGCCAGCTTGCGGGCCGAGCGGCGGTTCTGGGCGGGGTCGGGCGTGAAGTAGCTCTTGGGCTCGTGCAGGCCGGGGATGCCGGTGATCACGTCCATGTTGTTGAGCACGTCACCGAGGATCAGCACGCGGTCGGACTCGCGCCAGAAGGAGATGTGACCGGCCGAGTGACCCGGCGTGTCGAGCACCTGGAAGCCGGCGACCTCGTCGCCCTCGGCGAGGCGGCGGTCGACCGGGTGGCCCGGACCGGCCATCCGCTTGAAGAAGACGCGGTTGATCAGCTTGTCGGGTTGGCGCTCGAGCATCAGCTCCGGGCGCTCGGCGGCGTCGGCATCGTGCGCCGGCGCCCAGAACGGCACGCCGAAGTGCTCGCACACCGTCTTGCTGGCGCCCTGGTGGTCGGGGTGGGCGTGGGTGAGCGCGTGGGCCCCCAGCGCCGCGCCCTGCAGCTGGCGCATGATCGGCTTGGTGTCGAAGCTGGCTCCGCCGTCGATCAGCACGTCGCCGACGAGGTAGGTGTTGATGGCGTTTGGCAGCGGCAGCCGGCCCTTGAGCTGAAAGACGCCCTCGGCGACCTGCTTCACGAGGGCACCGGGTCGGCCTCGAGACGTGCGCCCATCGCCTCGGCGAGTGCGATCAGGCCCGAGAGCGGGCGGACCATCACGGTCAGGGCGGTCACCAGGCCCTCCCCGTCAACTGTCAAGTGATCGAGGCCCTCCACCTGCCTCTCCCCCACCCGCGCGCGGAAGGTCAGCGCGTGCGTGCCCTCGCCCTGGAGTGAGTCGGTGTACTCGAAGTCCTCGAACACCTCGATCACGTTCGAGAGCAGATGCATCACCGCCTCGCGTCCCTCGTAGGGGCCGAAGACGACCGGGCTGGAGAAGGCAACGTCTTCGGCCAGGCATGTGCGCATGCGCTCGAGGTCGCGGCTCTCGACTGCGGCGCGGAACTCGAGCGGCCCGGTCACGCCGCGGACGCTACTACGCCGACTCGGCCGCCGACTCCTCGGGCTCGTCCTTTGCCGCCTGGGTCACCAGCGTTGGGTTGAGGCCCTTGGAGATCGTCTCCTTGGTCACCACGCACTTCTTCACGTCGCGCCGCGAGGGCAGCTCGAACTGCACGTCGAGCAGCGTCTCCTCGAGGATCGAGCGCAGCCCGCGGGCGCCGGTCTCGCGCTCGAGGGCCTTGTCGGCGATCGCGTCGAGCGACTCGTCGGCGAACACCAGCTCGATGCCGTCGAACTCGAAGAAGCGCTTGAACTGCTTGGCGAGCGCGTTGCGAGGCTCGGTGAGGATGGTCACGAGGTCCTCGCCCGAGAGCTGATGAATCACACTGAGCACCGGCAGCCGGCCGATGAACTCCGGGATCAGCCCGTACTCGACGAGGTCCTCGGGCAGCACGCGCTCGAACAGCTCCCCGGCGTCCTTGTCGTGCTTGGAGCTGACGTCGGACCCGAAGCCGACGCCCTTGTGGCCGATCCGGCGCTCGATGACCTTGTCGAGCCCCGCGAACGCGCCACCGCAGATGAACAGCACGTTGGTGGTGTCAATGGTGAGGAACTCCTGGTGGGGATGCTTGCGCCCGCCCTGCGGCGGGACCGAGGCGACCGTGCCCTCGAGGATCTTCAGCAGCGCCTGCTGGACGCCCTCGCCCGATACGTCGCGCGTGATCGAGGGGTTGTCGGCCTTGCGCGCGATCTTGTCGACCTCGTCGATGTAGATGATCCCCGTCTCGGCCTTCTTGACATCGAAGTCGGCCGCCTGGATCAGCTTTAGCAGGATGTTCTCCACGTCCTCGCCCACGTAACCGGCCTCGGTGAGGGCCGTGGCGTCGGCGATCGCGAACGGGACGTTGAGGATCTTGGCCAGCGTCTGGGCGAGCAGCGTCTTGCCGCAGCCGGTCGGGCCGAGCAGCAGGATGTTGGACTTCTGCAGCTCGAGCTCGGCCTCGCCCTCGGCCTGCATCATCTGCACGCGCTTGTAGTGGTTGTACACCGCTACCGAGAGGGCGCGCTTGGCGGGGTCCTGACCCACGACGTACTCCTGCAGGACGGAGTTGATCTCCTTGGGCTTGGGGAGGTTCTCGAGGTCGAAGGTGGAGGTGCCCGTCAGCTCCTCGTCGATGATCTCGTTGCAGAGATCGATGCACTCGTCGCAGATGTAGACCCCGGGTCCCGCGATCAGCTTCTTGACCTGGCGCTGGGACTTGCCGCAGAAGGAGCAGAGAAGCTGTTCGTTGGAGTCCGTGGGGCGGGCCATGGCTACTGCTCAGACTGAGGTGATCACCCTGTCGATGAGGTGGTAGTCCTTCGCCTCCTCGGCGGTCATGAAGTAGTCGCGCTCGGTGTCCCTGGCCACCTTTTCGAGGTCCTGGCCGGTGTGTTGGGCGAGGATCTCGTCCAGCCGCGACCGGGTGTCGATGATCTCCTTCGCGTGGATCTCGATGTCCGACGCCTGGCCCTGGAAGCTCGAGGAGACCTGGTGGATCAGGATCTTCGAGTTGGGCAGCGACATGCGCTTGCCCTCCGCGCCGCCGGACAGCAGCAGCGCGCCCATCGACATCGCGATGCCGACGCAGATCGTCTGCACGTCGGGCTTGACGTACTGCATCGTGTCGTAGATCGCGAGGCCCGCGTACACCGACCCGCCGGGCGAGTTGATGTACAGCGAGATGTCCTTGTCGGGGTCCTCGGCCTGAAGGTGCAGGAGCTGCGCGACGATCAGGTTGGCGATCTCGTCGGTGACAGGGGTGCCGAGGAACACGATGCGCTCGTTCAGCAGCCGGGAGTAGATGTCGAACGCGCGCTCTCCGCGAGAGGTCTGCTCGACGACCATGGGGACCAGTGGGCTCATTGCTCTCGCTCTGTTTCGCTTACTCGGATGGATTCCTCCCGGTACGCCTTCGAAGCGTCGGATCCACCGGGCGATTCGAGTCTATCAATGGGGTTTTGCCGCTCGGGACAGCGAACGTGCGCTACGAGCCGGGCGTCCAGAGCTTCTTGGAGGGCTCGGAGCCGGCCTCTTTCTCGGGCGTCCACAGCTCCTCGCGGGCCTGCGCCTGCTCGACTGCAATCGGCTTTGCGTGCTCGACGAGGATGTCCACCGCCTTGCGCATCGCGATGTCCTCGCGCAGCGCCACGTCGGTGCCCTGAGCGCGCGCCTTCTTCAGCGAGCGCCGCAGCGCCTTGTCGCTCGCGCCCGGGGTGCCCGGCTGCGCCGCAGCCTCGCGCAGCGCGTCCATCAGCTCGTCGTCTGACACCTCGATCCCCTCCGCCTCGACCACGGCAGCCAGCGCGGCCTCGCGGCGCAGCGCGCGGTCCGCCTCGGGCTCGGCCTCGGTGACCAGGTCCTCCTCGGTCTTGCCGGTGATCTGCAGGTACTGCTGGGGGTCGAGCCCCTGCTGGGCCAGGCGGCGGGCCGTCATCTGCCACATCTCGTGCGCCTTCTCGTGGACGAGCTCTGAGGGCACGTCGATGTCGGCCTCGGTCGCCACGGCGTCGACCACGGCCTCGCGGTAGTCGCGATCGACCTCGGCCTCCTGGGCGCTGCGCAGCTGAGTGCGGATCTCCTCGCGCAGCTCGTCCAGGGATTCGTAGCCGCCGGCCTCGACGGCCAGGTCGTCGTCGAGGTCGGGCAGGCGCTTCTCCTTGACCTCCCTGACCTGCACGGCGAACGTAGCCTCCTCGCCGGCGAGCTGGTCGGCCTGGTAGTCGTCGGGGAAGGTGACCACCACGTCGGGCTCGTCGCCCGCCGACGTGCCTGTCAGCTGATCCTCGAAGCCGGGCACGAGCCGGCCCGAGCCGAGCTCGAGCAGGAAGCCGCGGGCCTCACCGCCCTCGAAGGGCTCTCCGCCGACCGAGCCGGTGAAGTCGATCACCACGTAGTCGCCCTCGGCGGCGGCCCGCTCGACCGTCTCGAGCGAGGCCAGCGACTCGCGCATCCGGTCGAGCTCTGCCACCACGGCGTCCTCGGCGACCTCGGGCTCACGCCGGCCGGCCTCGACCCCGCGGTAGTCGCCGAGCTTCGCCTGCGGGCGTACTCCCACCTCGAAGCTGAACGCCAGTGGCGATCCCTTCTCCGGCAGGCCGGTCAGGTTCACGTCGGGGCTGCCCACCGGGGCCAGCCCCGCCTCCTGCACCGCCTCCTCGTACCACTCCGGCAGTGCGCGCCGCACCGCCTGGTCGAGCACGGCCTCGCGCCCGACCTGCTGGAGGACCACCTGCGGCGGGACCTTGCCCTTGCGAAAGCCCGGCACCTTCATGTCGCGCCCGATCTCCCCGGCGGCGCTTGACACCTCGCGCTCGAGCGCCGCAGTGGGCACCTCCACCTCCACGCGCACGCGCGAGTTGCCGAGGTCCGCGGTGGATGTGGTGACGGTGGTCAAGGGGCGCCGACGATAGCGTGGCGGGGGTGCGCGTCGAGGCCCCCCACCGCAGACGAGGCGCCGTCGAGCGCCTGGTCGGATGGCTCTACATGGGGCCACTCGGGCACCTCTACAGCGTGGTGGCCGACCTGGCCGTGTACTTCGTGCGCTGGCTGCTGCGGGGCGCGAAGCGGCGGGTGGGCTGCGAATAGGCGGTCGCAGGCGCGGCCGCTGCGCATACGATCCGTCGCATGCTCAACCCGCTCGCTGCCCCAGGCCGTGGTCGACTCGCTCGCGGTACTGCCCGCGATCGCCCGCGACGCCCGCCGCGCCACGGCCCAGATGGAGCAGATGATCGAGCGCGCCGACCGGGTGATCGAGCAGACCGAGCAGTTGCTCGAGCGCTTCGACGTCGCCCAGGAGACGATCGCCGAGCTGGTCGAGGGCGGCCGCCGGCTGGAGGCGATGGGGACGGCAGCCAACGCCGAGGCAGCCGCGGTGCGCGAAACGATCGCGCGCTCGGCGCCGGTGGCCGAGGCGCTGAGCGAGCAGTCGGGCCCGATGCTCGAGATGTCCGAGCGGGCGCGCGAGGAGCTGGCCAAGGCCAACGAGCTGCTGGCCGCCGCCAACGAACAGGTCGCGCGCGTGATCGAGATGGGCGGCCCGATCGAGAAGGCCAGCGACCGCCTGGAGCGGGTGGTCGGAAGGCTGCGCAGAGACACGCCCGATCCGCCCGCCGACGGCGGCTGAAAGGGCTCGCCCCTACCGCAAGCTGGCGCGCGACGCGCTCGCGGTGAAACGGGCTCGAAAGGCTCTCGTTGTGGCCGCTCACGTTACGCAGCCTGATGCGGTAACCGCCGCCTTTGGCCCAACAACCCATTGAGCATGCTAATGTATGTGTATGTCATTGGAGCATCGACTGCAGATCCTGCTCGACGACGCACGGCACCGGCGGCTCAACGCGGTGGCCCGTGAGCGGGGCGTGTCGGTCGCGACGGTCGTGCGCGAGGCGATCGATCGTGGCGTCCCGGATCCCGCGGACAAGCGCCGATCGGCGGGACTCCGGGTGCTCAACGCACCCGACACGCCGGTCGCGGAGCCGGTCGAGCTGAAGCAAGAGCTCGAAGCTCTGCGCGGCCGCCGCGCATGATCGTGCTCGACACCACCGTGCTGATCTACGCCAAGGGCAGCGATCACCCCCTGAGGAATCCCTGCCGCGAGCTGATCGCAGCGGCCGCAGACGGCACCGTGGAGGCGACCACCACCGCGGAGGTGATCCAAGAGTTCACCCACGTCCGCGCCCGCCGGCGTAACCGCAGCGACGCCGCCACACTCGGGCGTGACTACGCCGAGCTGCTCTCCCCCCTGCTCCCAATCACCCGCGGCGACCTCGCCCGGGGGCTCGCGCTGTTTGAGCGCAGCGTCCGGCTCGGCGCCTTCGACGCGGTTCTCGCGGCGACGGCTTCGAGTGCGGGGGCGAGCGCGATCGTGTCCGCGGAGGCTGCGTTCTCGACGCTCGCAGACCTCCCCCACGTGATGCCCGACACGTCAGGGGTCGCCGAGCTGATCGCCGCGCCGCCGTAGAGGAGGTCCTTGCAGGGACCGCCGACCAGCAGGTCGGCGTCTCTTCGGTGGACCACTAGCTTTCCGAGCGTGACCGCGTTACTCGCCGAGCGCGCCGCCGAGCACGCGCGGCTCGCCATAGACACCGAGTTCATGTCCGAGCGCCGCTACCAGGCGCTGCTGTGCTTGGTCCAGGTGGCCGTGTCAGACCCCGACGCCCCCGAGGGCGTACGCACCGAGGTGCTCGACCCGATCGACTCCTCCAAGCCCTTCGACCCCGCCCCGCTCGCCGGCGCGCTTGCCGACCCGGCGGTCGAGGTGATCGTGCACGCCGGTCGCCAGGACGTCGCAATCCTCAGCCGCACCTGGTCCACCGACATCACGAACGTCTTCGACACCCAGGTCGCGGCCGGCTTTCTCGGCTACGGCAACCAGGAGGGCTACGAGTCGCTCGTGCGCGGCGCGCTGGGCGTGAAGCTGCGCGGCGGCGAGGGGTTCACGCGCTGGGACAAGCGCCCGCTCACCGACAAGCAGATCTCCTACGCCGCCGACGACGCGCGGCTGCTGCTGGCGCTCGGGTCAAAGATGG
>JBBSLY010000005.1:0-15698 GCA_038233455.1 Solirubrobacterales bacterium
CGCGCCGCCTAGATCGCTCCCCGTAGACTCACGGCGCAGTGCGCCAGGTAACGGTCGACACCGTGATCTCCGCTCCCCGCGAGGAGATCTTCGACTTCGTGGCCGATCTCTCGCGCCGGCCCGCCTACAGCGATCACTACCTCAAGGACTTCCGGTTGGCCCGTGCCAACCCGGTCGGAAAGGGCGCCGCCGCTCATTTCCTGCTCGACGCCCCGCTGTTCAGCGAGCGGGGCGAGCTCTCGATCACGGAGGCCGACCGGCCGCGGCGGATCGTCGAGGAGGGCAGGGTGGGCAGGTTGGGCCGGTCGCGGATGGTGGCGGTCTATGACTTCACTCCCGGCCCGGGCGGCACCACGCGGGTCGAGCTGACCACCTACAGCGAGCCCAAGACGCCCCTCGACCGCTTCAAGCAGGGGCGGGTCCATGGCTGGATGCGCCGCCAGTCGAAGACTGCCCTCGAGCGGCTGCGCAAGATCTTCGAGGAGCCGGGCACCGAGGCGCCGGCCCGCGCGTCGATCGCGGCGACCGAGCCCAGCCGCGCTCCGCGCTTCGGCGGGCATGTCGGAGGCCCGCGAAAAGCGCCCGTGGGCGACGGGTAGACTGCCCGCCCCGATGGCCCGATTCCGGCTCAAGAGCGCCATTGCCGGCTGCCTGATCGCGCTGGCGCTGGGCGGCGTCATCTCGGGTTGCGGCGAGGAGGAGCCGGGCCTTGAGGAGCCCGCGCGCGAGGGGCTCACGATCGATGTCGGCGGCGTCGAGTACACGGTCTTCATCACCCGAGCGCTCAACCTCGAGATCCCGCCCGACCAGGCGTACTACGACGGCCCGCCGGCCGAAGCGGGCAGCGCTTTCTTCGGTGTCTTCCTCACCGCCTGCAACCCGAAGGACGCCGACGAGGCCATGCCCGCCACGGACGACTTCTCGGTCGAGGACAACCAGGGCAACGAGTTCGAGCCGGTCGAGGTCCCCGAGGAGAACCCCTTCGTCTACGCCGCCCGCGACCTCGCCCCCGGCACGTGCATTCCCGAGGACGGCAGCATCGCCGCGCAGGGACCGACCGCCGGGGCGATGCTCCTCTTCGAGTTCCCCCTCGAGAGCACCGAGAACCGTCCGCTCGAGCTGACGATCACGCCCGACGGTGAGGGCGAGGCCAAGCGGGTCGAGCTCGACCTGTAGGCGCCTGGGGAGGAGCGCAGGCCGCAGCGTTGGTGCGGCGAGCACCGCACCCCTCCTTACTGCTCTGCTTTGAGCCCGGCCACGAGCACCTGCTGCGCGGCTGGCGCGGCCACCGTTCCTCCGGCGCCGTTGCGCACGAAGAGCACCGCCACGACCACCCGCGGCTTGCCCGCCGGCGCGAAGGAGGTGAACCATGCGTCCGTGTTCGTGCCGTCGGACTCGACGGCGTCGGGTCCGCGGGTGTCCTCCAACTCCGCGGTGCCCGTCTTGCCCGCGACCTTCACATCCGGGATCGCCGCCGCCACTCCGGTGCCGTAGTCGACGACTCCCACCATCAGCCGCCGGATCGTGCGCGCGGTGCGCGCGGAGGTGACTCGCCGCGACCTGCGGGGCGCGCCGGCGATCAGCGCCGGCTTCACCCTCACGCCGTCGTTGGCGATCGTCTGTGCAACGGAGGCCATCTGGAGTGGCGTGGCGAGCACCCGCCCCTGTCCGATGGCGCTCGAGCCGACCTCGAGCACGGATGCCATCTCGCCGGCCTCCGGCAGGGTGCTTTCGAGCGCCCCGGCGATGCCCGGGTCCTCGTTCCAACCGAAGCGCTCCGCCGTCTCGACCAGCCTCTCGGCGCCCACCTCCACCCCGAGCGGGGCGAACACGGAATTACACGAGTGCGCGAAGCTGCCCGCGAAGCTGCCACCGCAGAACTCGCCGTTGGCGTTCTCCAGCGGCACGCCGTCGATCAGGACGGATGACACCACATCGAACTCGTCGCTGGGCTTGACGAGCCGATCTTCGAGGGCGGCGGTCGTGGTCACGAGCTTGAACGTGGAGCCCGGCGGCTGGGGGGCCGAGAACGCCACCCCGGCGAGCGCCCGGATTTCGGCGGTCCGGGGGTCGAGCGCGGTGATGCCCCCGAGGCGACCCGCCAGAGCGGCTACGGCGGCGGCCTGGACGTCGGTGTCGATCGTCGAGCGTACGGGCTTCGCGGCGCGCGGCCGCGCGCTGGCCAGCATCTCGAGGCCCGCCAGCAGCGCGCCCCCGGGCCGACCCTCGACCCGGCGCTGGAATGCGCGTTCGAGCCCGTTCGCGCCCACCGGCGTGTCCGGCGGGAAGCCGCGGGCGTAGAGCATCTGGCGCTCTTGGGGATCCACGGTCGGGGCGGTCGTCCCGGCGATGCTCGCCCCGACGCCCTCTGGTGGGGATACCCGCTCCTCCGAGAGGTCCTCGACCAGCACCTCGCCGTCGCGAGAGAGGATCGGCGCCCTCTCGGGCACCTGCGTGCGGCGGGTCAGGTCCTCCCCGGGATCGAGCCCCGGGAAGACGAGGTGCGGCGCCCAATCCACCGTCTCGTCCGCGCGCACGGCGAGCGTCACCTCCCCTTCGATCTCACCGAACACGCGCGTGCGAACGGTGACCGGCACCCGCACCTCGCCCCCTCCGGCGTCTGACGGCTTCCCGGTCTGAACGGCGACCGCGGTCGCCGTTCGCGCGGCCCGCATGTAGGTGGCCGCCAGATCCCCCCGAGAGACACTCGATCTGATCCGCGGCGCGATCAACTGGTGCATCGCGGCGTAGTCGCCCGCGCTCCAGGCATCCGCGAACTCGCCGGCCACGCGCTCGGTGGCGCGTCCGTGCAGCGAGCCGAAGCCGAGACCCGCGAGCAGCGACACGGCTGCGAGGCCGGCGAGGGGCAGCGCCCGGTGTGTAAGGCGCCATCGGCGCTCGAGGGCGTCGTCCATGGCCACCTGCACGGGAGGGTACCGTCCACCTTGCATGACAACCCTCGACTTGATCATCGTCGCCTTCACGCTGCTCATGGCCTCCTGGGGTTATCTCCAGGGATTGATCGTCGGCGCGCTGTCGCTCCTGGGCTTCGCGTTGGGTGCGCTCGTGGGGTCGCGGCTCGGCCCCCTGCTGCTCGACGAGGGGGCGCGCTCTCCCTACGCGCCGCTGTTCGCCTTGGCGGGGGCGCTGCTGATCGGCGGCGTGCTGGCATCGGGGCTGGAGGTCGTCGGGTTTCACACCCGCCGGCGCCTCGGCGAGCGGCTGGGCGTGTTCGACGGGTTGGGCGGTGCGGCGCTGGTCGCCGCGGTGGGCCTCCTGCTGGCGTGGATCGTCGGCGCCGTAGCCCTGCAGGTGCCCGGGGGCAGGGACCTGCGCGACCCGATCCAGAAGTCCGCGATCCTGCGCCAGCTCAACGCGACGCTGCCACCGTCGGCCCCGCTGCTGAACGCGCTGGCGCGGTTCGACCCGTTCCCGCGGGTCGACGGGCCCCCGGTAGATGTCCGCCCGCCCAAGCCCGCCGTGGCCCGCGATCCCGACGTCCGCCGGGCCGGCCGCAGCGTCGTGCGCGTGCTCGGCACAGCCTGCGGGCTGGGCGTACAGGGCTCCGGCTGGGTCGCCGGCGATGGCATCGTGGTCACCAACGCGCACGTGATCGCCGGTCAGGAGGACACGACGGTCGAGATCAGGGGAAAGGGGGCGCCCCACGACGCGGATGCGATCCTCTTCGACCCGCGCAACGACCTCGCCGTCCTGCGCTCGTCGGGGGTCTCCGGCACCCCGGCGCTCAAGCTCGCCCCCAAGGCGAAGGCAGGAGCCCCGGCGGCGGTGCTCGGATTCCCGGAGAACGGCCCCTACGACGTGCAGCCGGCCCGCATCGGCGCGACCCAGACCGTGCGCAGCCAGAACGCATACGGCCGCGGGCCGGTGCGGCGGCGGATCACCTCCGTCCGCGGAATGGTGCGGTCGGGCAACTCCGGCGGGCCGGTGGTGGACGCCCGCGGCCGGGTGGCTGCGACGATCTTCGCCGCCACCGTCGGATCCGGCTCGCCAGGTGGCTACGGTGTGCCGGAATCGATCGTCCGCAAGGCCCTTCGCGGGGCGGGCGACCGAGTGGGCACCGGCCCCTGCACACGCTAGGTGGGGCCCCGAGGCTTGGGCGGGATGGATGTTCAAGAGACTTCCGACAATGAGACCATCGCCCACACGCCTGACACTCACGACTGGGGCCGCCGCGCTTGCCGCGAGCCTCTGGGCAGCCGCCCCCGGGGCCGCGGCCTTTGCACCCAACCCCTGCCTGGATCCGGACCAGCGACGAAAGCTCAACTGCCCCGACCTGGTGATGAAGCGCCCCTACGACTTGGAGCTCGACCGCGCCGTCAATCGCGGGCGCGTGGTGTTGCGGGCGGGCAACTCGGTCGACAGCGTGGGCCGCGGGCCGGCGGAGCTGCACGGGATCCGCTCGGGCAAGTACACGATGAAGGGCCGCCAGCGCATCTACCGGAGCGGCGGAGGCCGGCTGGGCATAACCACCGGCGCTCGACTGTTCTTTCAGTTCGTGCCCGGCCAGGGCAGGTACTGGAAGTTCGACCGCGCCGCCGGCTTTCAGCTGTGGCGGATAGACGCCTCGGGCAAGCGCACCAGGCTCGTGCGCAGGGGCCCGAAGATCCGCTACTGCCTGCGTGACCTGACCCACACCCGTCCGGGGCTCGCCAGGTCGCCCCGCTCGCGCGTGTATCCGGCATGCAGCCAGGACCCCCGCCGCGGGCGGGTGACCCTTGGCACGTCGGTCGGCTGGGCGGACGTCTACCCCGAGAGCTACGCCCAGCAGTGGATCGACGTGACCGGGCTGCGGGGCTGCTTTGCCTACCGCCACGTGGCCGATCCCGGCAACGGGATCTATGAGTTCAACGAGCGCAACAACGCGGCTCAGGCGATCGTGCGCCTGCCCTTCCGCGCCGGGCGCCAGGCGTGTCCCGGCGGGCGGGTCGAGGGCAGGGCGCGCAACCACGTTCACTCCTACGGCTACTGACCGCCCGCCCGGCCCGCGTATGGTGGGGAGCCAGATGCCGACCAGACCAGACGACAGGATCCGATGGCCAAGACGCTCGTAGTCGCAGAGAAGCCCTCCGTCGCGCGTGACCTCGCGGCGGCGCTGCCGGGGTCCTTCAAGCAGTCAAAGGACAAGACGAGCCTCGAGGGCGAGGACTACGCGATCACCTGGGCAGTCGGCCATCTCGTGGGCCTGGCCGAGCCCGACGCCTACGACCCCAAGCTCAAGAAGTGGCGCTACGCCGACCTGCCGATCGTGCCCGACAAGTTCAAGCTGGTACCGAACGACGACCGGGCCAAGAAGCAGCTCTCGGCGATCCACAAGCTGATGGCGCGCGAGGACGTCGACGGCATGATCAACGCCTGCGACGCCGGCCGCGAGGGCGAGCTGATCTTCGCCTACGTCTACGAGACCGCGAAGAAGAAGCAGGCCGTGCAGCGGCTGTGGCTGTCCTCGATGACACGCAAGGCGATCGAGGATGCCTTCGAGCGCCTGCGCGCCGGTGAGGAGATGGAGAGCCTCGAGGACGCGGCGCGGTCACGTTCGGAGGCCGATTGGCTCGTGGGGATGAACGCCACGCGCGCCGCGTCGATCCGGCTGCGCGCCGCGTTCGACGGGGCGGTCTCGCTCGGGCGGGTGCAGACCCCGACGCTGGCGCTCGTGGCCCGCCGCGAGGAGGAGATCCGCGCGTTCGTGCCCGAGCCGTACTGGCTCGTCGAGGCCCAGTTCGCCGCCTCGGGAGAGCGCAACTACACCGGCCGCTACATGGGCGGCAAGCGAATCGCCGAGGACCTCGCGGCAAAGATCGTGGAGGAGGCGCGTGAGCGCGCGGGTCAGATCTCGAAGCTCGAGACCAAGGAGGAGCGCGAGCGCCCGCAGATGCTCTACGACCTCACCTCGCTGCAGCGCCACGCCAACACCCTGCACGGCTTCTCGGCGCGGCGCACGCTCGGCGCCGCGCAGAAGCTCTACGAGGAGCACAAGGTGCTCACCTACCCGCGCACCAACTCGCGCTACCTGACCGGCGACATGGCCGGCGAGATCAAGCCGATCGCCGACCTGGTCGGTCACAACGGCGCTTACCGCAAGGGCGCCGAGTACGTGACCGCCTTGGACAAGCTGCCCCTCGATCGCGTGGTCAACGACGCCAAGGTCACAGACCACCACGCGATCATCCCGACCAAGTCCGAGCACGACCTTTCGAAGCTCGGGGCCGACGAGCTCAAGGTCTATGACCTGGTGGCCAAGCGCTTCCTCGCGATCTTCCATCCCGATGCCGTGTTCGAGCGCACTCGCGTGGAGACGACCGTCGCCGAGCACGTCTTTCGCACCAGCGGGCGCGTGCTCGTCGAAGCGGGATGGCGGGCCGTGTACGGCGAGGTCGCGCAGTCGCCCGACGAGCCCGCCGACGACTCCGGCGGCGATCAGCTGCTGCCGAAGCTCGAGTCTGGCGAGGACGTGGACACGCGGTCGATGGAGTCGCTGCGCAAGGAGACCCAGCCGCCGCGCCGTTACACCGAGGCGTCGCTGCTGGCCGCGATGGAGACGGCCGGCAAGGAGATCGAGGAGGCCGAGCTGCGCGAGGCCATGAAGGAGTCGGGCATCGGCACTCCAGCCACGCGCGCGTCGATCATCGAGCGCCTGATCTCGGTCGCGTACGTCGAGCGCGACGGGCGCGCGCTGCACGCGACCGAGAAGGGCATCCAGGTGATCCGGCTGCTGGGCGAGCACCCGCTCACCTCCGCTGGGCTCACCGGTGACTGGGAGCGCCGGCTGGGGCTGATCGAGCGCGGGGAGGACTCGCGGCCCGCATTCATGGCCGACATCGCCAAGTTCGTGGGCGACACCGTAGTCGAGCTGGACAAGCTCAAGGGCATCAAGATCGAGCGGGCCAAGCTCGGGCCCTGCCCGGTGTGCGGGCGCGAGGTGGTCGAGAACCGCAAGGGCTACTCGTGCTGGTCGAAGGAGGACCCCGGCTGCGGCTTCGTGATCTGGAAGAAGAAGGCCTCGAAGATGCTGCCGGTGTCGGTCGCGAAGGAGCTGATGGCCTCGCTGGCCGAGTCGCTCGAGCGCGCCGACTCACCGCCGGTGGGCCGCACAGCCAAGCCCGTGACGGGATTCCGCGGCCGCTCGGGGCGAAACTTCCGCGCCAAGCTCAAAATCGAGCCCCGCACTGACGTCGAGGGCAAGTGGAAGGTCGACTTCGACGAGGAGTGGGCCAAGGAGCCCCCGCCCGACGCGGGCGAGGGCGCCGGTGGCGACGGGGCGGCGTCCGCGCAGGGCACGGCCGAGGCAGGCGAGGAGCAGACCGACGCCGTGGCGGCTCGCGCGAGCTGAGCGCTCGGCGCTCAGCCGCTCAGCTCGAGGTCGTCGAGCACGCCCTCCTGTCGCGGTGGGCCGGTCTCGTCGAGCCAGGTGATCCGCCCCGGCCAGTAGGGGTTCTCCGGGCCGCTTCGGTCGATGAAGGCCGACTCGTAGAGCCAGCTGCCGGTATTGGTCAGCCGGGTGCCGCCCGGCAGCCACCAGCCCTCGACCTCGCCGTCGAGCGGCCCCGCTCGGTGGGTGTGGCCGAAGATCACGTGGTCGGCCTCGATGTCGGTGGCGGCGAGGGCGCACGCCATCGCGCGCAGCCCGGCGCGGCGCAGCTCCACGGCCGAGATGTCGGCGCGAAACGGGCCCAGGCCGGCCGCGTTGATGGCAGCCACGGCGGCCGGGATGGCGACCCTGCCCAGGGCGAGGCCCTTGAGGCTGGGGCGCCCCGAGCCGTTCGCCCGGCGCCAGACGTCCCTCGAGAGGTTTCCGCCCCTGGTCACCGCCTGCGCCGGAGAGGCCTGCACGACCGCGTGTGCGAACGCATACAGGGGAGCGACGGCCGCTTCGTGAGCGTCGACTCCGGCGGCCGCGCCCTGCGGCGAGCCGGTGAAGCGCGCGATAGCAGCCGCCGCCACGCACTCCACGCGCGGCACCGTCAGATGAAGATCGAGATAGTGGCCGTGGGTCGCGTAGACGTCGTCGCGCAGGCGCAGCCCCGGGTAGGCCAGCTGCACCTCGGTTCTGGGCATGTGCGCCGCGACTCGCTCCGCCAGCGGGCTCGCGGCCACATCGAACGTCGCCTCCGCGCGCAGCCCCTGATCCCCGTCCAGGCGTGCCTCCTCGAGCGCGGGGGCCACCAGCTCGTGGTCGTGGTTGCCGGGCACTATCACCAGCTCCTTGTGCTCACATACCTCGCCCAGAGCCCCCAGCAGCGGCCGCGCCAGGTCGAGCACCTCGCCCGTCGGGCGTTCGCGCAGCTCCAGGATGTCGCCGAGGAGGACCACTCGGTCGGCCGGCCCGAGCGCCTCCATGAGTAGCTCCCGTACGTCGGGGCGCCGCGCCAGGTCTGCCTCGGAGAGGGTGCCCAGGTGCAGGTCGGAGACGATCGCGGTGGCCACGGCTGCGCCATCCTGACACGGGCGCCCCCAGCGCCTATCCTCGGCGGCAGGTGTCTCTCTTCTGTCGCCACAGCCGCTTCATGGCCGACTGCCCCATCTGCTCGAAAGGCACGGTGCTCGATCAGACGCCACGACCCGGCCGGCGCAAGTCTCGGTCTCCCAAGACCTCCGATCGCACCGATAAGCGAAGCGCGGGCGCCTTTAGCGGCCCGCACGTGAGCGCCGGGCCGTTCACCGACGCCGACGGTGTGCGCTACACGGTCCGCCTCGAGCGGGTCCCGGGCGGGGTGCGCCTCGCGGAGTGGGCGGGCTCGGCGCTGCGCCCCCGGGCGCCGGTGCTGGCGGCCCGCGACCTCGTGCAGCTGGCGGGCGCGGCGGCGGAGGTGCTGGCACCCCGCGACGCCGCGGCGATCGCCGCGGCGCTGGCTGCGCAGCCCCCACAGCGGTCCGAGCCAAGCGAGTCCGCCGCCGGCGTCAGCCGTGGTCGCGCGGGCGACTTTCCCGAGGAGCTGCGGGTCGAGGCGGTGGGCGAGGGGCGCATGCGGGTGGCCCGGTGGGTGCGCCGTCCCGGCGCAGGGTGGGCGCTGCAGGATGCGCCACCGATGCTTCCGGCCCGGCGATACGCGGAGGCCCTGGCTCACGCGGTCTCGCTCGGCTTGATCGCGGCCGGATCGACGCAGGCCTCACCCGTGGCGCTCTGAGCACGGCGACGCCGTCCCCGCCCGGTCTCACAGGCCGTAGTTTCGCCCAGGTCGTTCAGTTGTGGTCGCGGAGCGACCCAAAGTGAACATCGCTCGCGGTCGAGCGCATCTCTCTCGGTCGAGCGCCGGTGGCGCGAGCGCTCCCGTTCCGTCGGGCCTGCCACGTACCTTGCCGCCTATGCCCCTCTGCTTTATCGAACCCCAGGAAGCGATCCGCGTCGTCGCCGACGCCGTAGGCCGTGAGACCCGGCGCCAGCTGCTGGGCGAGGTCGTAGGCGCGTGGGTCGACGAGATCCCGGACGACGAGCTTCAGGTGCACTACGCCAAGGCCGTCGAGGTGCTCGACGACGATGACCTGTCGATGCTCGCCGCGTGGCACGCGTCGCTCGAGGTCGGCCAGCCAATCGCCAACAAGGAGTTTCTGCTCGGCGCCTTCGCCCGGCTCGGCGAGCACCGCCGCGAGGCGCTGCGAATCGCCGCGGGATTCCGCGGGGAAGACGCCTTCGAGGCCGGTATGAGCGAGGAGCAGGCGCTCGACACCGTGCTGCCGTGGCTGTCGAGGGAGCGCACGGTCGAGCTCGCCGCCGAGGCTGTCGAGCTCTACTGCTGGGACCGCTTGGGTTCGGACAACTGACGGTCCGAGGGGCCCGCTGGCGGTGTCCTCGGTCGCTCGCGGGCTCTCGCCCGCCACGCTCCCTGCGTCCTTGCCAGCGGACCCCTCGGCCGCGTCAGTTGCCGAACCCGGGGATGCGGCGCGTTTGGGAGCGGTCGCTTCGCCACCGCCCGGTCGGGTCGGCAGCACCCTTGTTTGGCTCGTAGCGCTGGCGGCCGGCCTCGTCCTCGCCCTCACGACGGTCACCGGCTGCTCCGCCGACGACTTCACACGCCCGGTGGACAGCCGGCCCGTTGACGGTCCTCGGCTACCCGCCCAGGCCCGGTCCGCCGAGGTCGTGCGGGTGATCGACGGGGACACGGTCGAGCTCGCGGGGCTCGGGAGTGTGCGCCTCATCGGCGTCGACACGCCCGAGGTCTACGGCGGCGTCGAGTGCTACGGGCGCGAGGCCTCGGCCTACGCAAAGCGCCAGCTCGACGGTGCGACCGTGCGCTTCACCGTGGGCCGCGACGACCGCGACCGCTACGGCCGGCTGCTCGCATACCTGTGGCTCGAGGACGGGCGGTCGTTCAACGCACTGCTGGTGGCCCGCGGCTACGCGTCGCCGCTCACGATCCCGCCCAACGACGACTACGCCCGGGCCTTCGTGGCACTGGCGCGCCGCGCTCGTGATCGGGACGCGGGCCTCTGGGCGCCGGAGGCATGCGGCGGGCCTTGATGGGCGCACGATCACTTTCCAGCAAAATGCGGCTTGATCGCGAATGGGGTCCTTGACCCGGGCGCGGCCGCGTGCTGAGATCCTTCCCGAGACGCGGACCCGAAACGCAAAGAGCGAGGCCCTGAGGTGTGAGGCCCGCCGCGATGCCCCGTTGACTTCGGTCTTTGGTGGCGCGCTCCTCGAGCGTTAGGGGCCGCGTCTCTTTTCGTGCCGTGGTCGGTCTCACCGACGAACCGGCCCCGGGCGGCTCTGATCGCCTCAGCGGCGGCGCGGTCTGGTGACCTTGACCGTCGCCGTCATCTCGACGGGATGCAGCCCGCAGAAGAGGCGGTAGACCCCAGGCGCTCGGAGCCTGCGCCGGTAGGTGCGTCCGCCGTCGAGGTGCTGGGATGTACCTCCATCCGGGTGATGTAGCCGTCCTCGACCGGCTTTGGCACGTCGAGCGAGAAGTCGCTCTGCTTGACCTCGTACGGACCGACCTTCAGGGGACCGAAACGGAAGGTCTGGGTCTCCGGCGCGGCGATGACGAGCGATAGGACTCTAGAGGCCGTCCGGCCGGCCGGCGCTCAGGCCAGCGCCGCTTCGATCTCCGCCCGTGCCTGCTCGGTGGACTCGAACACGACCGCCATCATGCCCAGCTCCGCGGCGGCCCCGCAGTTGAGCGCGATGTCGTCCACGAAGACGCAGTCGGCCGCTTCGAGGCCGCCGCCGAGGCGCTCCAGCGTGAGCTCGTAGATCTCGGGCTCGGGCTTGCGCATGCTCACGAACGCGGAGTCCACCACCACCTCGAAGATCTCGTCGAGCTCGGGCAGCATCGGTCGCCAGCGGGGCTCCCACTCGCGCACGTTGTTGGTGAGCAGCGCCATCCGCAGGCCGCGGCCGCGCAGGTCCGCCATGAAGTGGATCATCTCCGGGTTTCGCTCCAGATGGGCGAAGTACACGTCGAGCAACCCGTCGAGCGAGCGCCCATCGCCCATTTCGGCGTCCACCCTGCGCAGGAACTCGGCCTGGGTGATCTCGCCCCGCTCGAGCACGAACAGCGGGTGCTCGCCGTGGCGCTGCGCGGAGGTCTCGATCGCCTTGCTCAGGTCGGCGAGCGGGATGCCGGATTCGTGCTGCCAGGCGGCGAAGGAGTTGCCGAGCGGCGTGGTCAGGACGCCCCCGAAGTCGCTGATGACGGCCCTCTTCACGCCGCGACGGGCTCCGAGCGCACCCACAGCTCGTACGCGCCGGTGCCGTCGCGCTCCTCCATGCGCCACCGGAACACCGCCGCGTGGACCGCGAGCCCCTCCAGGGACAGCGACGAGCCGGCGACGACCGCCCCCGACGCGCGCCGCGGTATGTCCTCGCCGGGTAGCCAGAGCTCGAGGCCGGCGCTGCGCTGGCGGCCCTCGCCGTCGTAGACGGTCGAGATCCGCACGTCCTCCACGGCCAGCGGCTCGCCGTCGGCCACCAGCCAGCCGACCACCTGCTCCTCGTCATGGCCCGGGGCGTCCCGCGGGCGCCGCGCAAGGGCGAGGAAGGCATGCTCTGCGTCGAAGACCGCCGAGATGCTGCGCAACACGTCGAGCTCCTCCCAGGCGGGCGGGGTCTGGGTTTCCCCGACGGTCCCGAAGCAGTCGACCGTTTGGCTGCCCACCTGCCCGGTCACCCGGCAGACGTGCGCGGCCACGCCGGGCAGGCGCAGTGGGCCGGCCAGCGGCTCGAGCTGCAGCGAGAAGGCGCCCTCGAGCTCGGCCTTCCAGCCCGTCTCGGCGCGCTGCACCTGCGGACCGTCGGCCAGGACCTTCGAGCCCGTTCCCTCGAACAGCAGCGTCGCGCCCGTGCGCGTGCTGCCGTGCAGTCCGTGCTCGGGGTCGAAGAAGGCGATCGAGACCGCGGGCGCGGTCACCGCTCGAGAGGGGGGGCAGACGGCGGCGGGTGCTCGGAGGCGGTGCCTTCGACGTCGTAGTCGCGCGCGGGTGGGCGGCTCCGGCCGCGGTCCGGGCCGCCCGATGCGACCCGCGTCGCAATCCTGGCCGCCAGGCGCTTGCGCACGACGCCTAGCACCAGCCGGCGGGTGGGAGGCAGCAGCAGCGCCAGACCGAAGATGTCGGTCAGAAAGCCGGGCGTGAGCAGGAACGCGCCGCCGGCGATCACCGCGACCCCGTCCTGGACCTCGTTGTGGGGCATGCGCCCGCTCGCGAGCGTCTCCTGAAAGCGCCGCCAGGCCGTCCGGCCCTGGGCGCGCAGCAGCACGGCGCCCAGCACGGAATCGGCCGCCAGGAGAAGCACCGTCCAGAGGATGCCGATCGAGTCCCCGACCTTGAAGATCAGATACAGCTCCGCGATTGGAACCAGGATGAAGAGGGCGACCAGGCCGAGGATCGGCATCGGGCGAAGCCTAGTCGGGGAGGTGCGGGTCAAAACGCACCCACCCGCGTGGGGCACGGTGCGGAGTCATCCGTGCTGCCATCGATGCCTACCTCGCGCGCCCCGATGACAGCGAGGCGCGGCTGGTGGGTTTCCGCGCCGCCCTTGATGCAGCCTTCGGGGTGGCTCGTGATCTGCCCGAGGGCGAGCAATACGTGAGCCAGCTGAGCCCGGCCGCCGACGCGCGCGAAGCCGAGCTCGAGCGGCGCTGACCAGCAATGTTCGGAAGGTTGGAGCCGGCGTACTGAGGCGAACCCTCAGAGGCACGAACGCGGCGGTCACCGGGGTCGTAAGGCCCCGGCTCCGTTGAAGGCGCTAACTTCACATTCATGCCCGAGGTCACCGTTGACGACGTGCAGGAGGCCCTGGAGAACGTGATCGATCCAGAGCTTGGCCTCGACTTCGTCGAGCTGGGCCTCGTCTACGACGTGGCCGTCGAGGGTGAGGAGGTCTTCATCACCTTCACGCTCACCTCGCCGGGCTGCCCGATCGGCCCGCAGGTATCCGAGCAGATGGAGGAGTTCGTGGGTGAGCTCGAGGGCGTCTCGCAGGTGCATCCCAAGATGACCTTCACGCCGGCCTGGACGCCGGAGCTGATGTCCGAGGACGCGAAGTTCGCGCTCGGGTACTGAGTCCGGCCTTCCCCTCCCGGACAGCGTTCGCCGCCGCGACCGGCTGAGGCCGGGTGCCCGACGCTCAAGGTTCGCCGCGACCCGCCCGATGAGTTCTCAACTCGGGGGTGGGGACTTTTCGAGCGGGAGCGAGAAATGAAGGGTCTACACATCACAGACGAGCGGCTCCTGGCGGGTCGACTTGCGGCAGCGCTCTACCTCACCGGCGGAGTGACGGGGCTGCTGCTCATCGTGATGCCCGGGGTGGACGGCTCGCATCCGGCTGTGGTCGTGGGAGCCGCCGGCGCAGGGCTGCTGTGGGGCACCGTCGCCCTGCGGTGGGTGCCCTGGGAGCGTATGCCGCCCGTCGTGTCGCACCTGTCCTCGTTCATGGGCTTCCCGATCACGGCCATCGTGATGGCCGCGACCGGCGGCTCCTCCTCGCCCGCGCGCTTCTACCTGCTTTTCATCGTCTTCTACTGCTCGTGGTTCTACCCCCGGCGGGAGGCCGCGATCTACCTCGCGGGCTGCGTGCTCGTGCACGGCCTGCCGCTTCTCTACAGCTCCGACCCCGTGGGTAGCGGCTTCGTTGCGGAGCTGGTGGTGATCACGCCCGTCTACGCCATCCTCGGTGGCCTGATCGTGGCCTCGAAGTCGCTGCTGGTGCGGCTGAGAGAGGAGTCGGACCTGCTCTCGCTCACCGATCCCCTCACGGGGATCGCCAACCGCAGGGCCTTCGAGGCCACGCTTCGACGCCAGGTGAGGGGCGATCGCGCCAGCGACGCCACGGGGCTGCTGTTCGTCGACCTCGACGACTTCAAGTCGGCCAACACCCTCTTCGGTCATGCGGGAGGTGACAGGGTCCTCTGCCGAGCCGCCGATGCGCTGCGTGAGGCTGCGCGCGGCAACGACCTCGTGGCCAGGGTGGGCGGAGACGAGTTCGCCATCATCGTCAGGGGCGTCACCGAGGACGGCATGCGCGCCGTGGCCGATCGCGTCCTGGAGTGTGTCGCGCGCGGTGACCAGGATCTGCAGATGCCGGGCTTTCGGCTCAGCGTAAGCCTCGGCTGGGCGGTGTACCCCACCCACGCGGGGACCGCCGAGGAGCTGCTCGAGCACGCCGACTTCGCGCTCAGCGGCGCAAAGGCGTCGGGACGGGGGCGCTGGCAGGCGGCGATGCCCCGCATGACCTCGGCTCCCTGAGGCAGCGGCGCGTCAAGCTCCGCCCGCCTGGCTGGGTACCTTGGTCTGGATGCCGGGCACGACCTCTTCCTCGACCACCGCGCAGGTGCTGCGCAACTGGCGCACGAGCTCCGAGCGCGAGCGCCTGCTCCAGGTCGTCCAACCGACCCTGATCGGGCTGATCGACGGCACGATCTCCACCCTCGCGCCCATCTTCGCCGCTGCATACGTCGCGGGCTCGCGGGCGGCGCTGCTGATCGGTCTCGCGGCCGCCCTGGGTGCGGCGATCTCGATGGGCATGAGCGAGGCGCTCAGCGACGACGGCGAGATCACCGGCCGCGGAAGCGCCCTGGCGCGCGGGATCCTCACGGGTGGCGCGACGTTCGTGGGCGGGATGGCGCACGCGCTGCCGTTTCTTATCGACGACACATCCACCGCGCTGACCGTCGCCTATGTCGTGGTCTCGATCGAGCTGGTGGCGATCGCCGCCGTGCGCCAGCGCTACCTGCAGGTGCCGTGGCTGGGATCGCTGGTCCAGGTCACCTTCGGCGGTGCGCTCGTGACCGTGGTCGGCATCCTCGTCGGCCACGCCTGAGCGGCTCGACCCGCCGACTCCATACTGAGGGAGTGCGGCCTTTACGCCTGCTCACCCACTCGCGGCCCGACGACCCGGCGCTCGACACGGCTCTCTCGCGCGCGTTGATGCTCCGCGTGGCCGCGGGCGAGCTGCCCGAGACCCTGCGGATCGCGCGGCCCGGTGCGATGGTGGCCTTTGGCAAGCGCGACGTGGTGAGCGCCGGCTACGCGCAGGCGGTCCACGCCGCTCGCGAGCGTGGCTTCGAGGCGATCGAGCGCCTGGCCGGCGGTCGCGCCGCGGTCTTCCACGAGGACACGGTTTCGCTTGCACACGCGATCCCCGACGCCGACCCGCGCTCGGGCGTCACCAAGCGCTTCGACGCCTGCGCCGAGATCGTGGCCGCCGCCCTCGGGCGGCTGTCGATCGACGCGCGCGTAGGCGA
>JBBSLY010000006.1:0-14731 GCA_038233455.1 Solirubrobacterales bacterium
CCCTTGCCTTCCCATACGACGCGGCGCGCCGGCTCGTTCTCGACGACGGTCCAGCGGACCTTGAAGCTCTTCCCGGCGAGCTTAAGGCACTGGGTCAGCGTCGATCCCTTCTCCAGCGGGCCCTCGGGCGCGTCCTCGAGCGCCTGGTGGATGGTGACCCAGCGGGCGAGGCAGCGTGGGTCCATCACCACCTCGTACACGGCTTGGGGGGAGGCCTCGAACTCCGCGTTGCGCTCGACCCTCACCGTGCCGCCAGCTCCTCGGTGCGCTCCCACTCGGCGAGTGCCCGCTCGACTGCGCGCTCAAAGGAAAGCGTGCGAATCGCGTAGATCTCGGCGGCCTCGTCGGCGTCGCGGGGCAGCAGGTCGTGCTCGAGGCTCTGCATCAGCGGCCGCACGAGGTCGAGCGGCTGCTCGGTGATCGCGCTCACGACGGCGCTGGCGGGAGGCGTCAGCGAGAGGCCCAGGCCGATTGGCAGCCGGGAGACCCCCATCGACTCGGCGATGCGCTCGACCATGTCGCCGTAGCTGAGCACATCGGGGCCCACGATGTCCAGCGAGCGCCCTGCGGCGGCCTCGACCGCCGGGGTGCGGGCGAGAAACTCCACCGCATCCCGCTCGGCGATCGGCTGGGTGCGGTTGCGGCGCCACCCGGGCATGGGCAGGAAGCGCAACCGCTCCACCAGTCGAACGAGCATCCGAAACGAGGAGGACCGTGAGCCGATCACGATCGATGCCCGCAGCGCGGTTGCCCGGGGGGCGGCCTCCAGGAGGATCCGCTCGACCTCGAGCCGGGAGGCGATGTGGGCCGACGGAGCGGGCCCGGACGGCGCGATGCCCCCCAGGTACACCACGCGGTTGACCCCCGCCGACCCGGCGGCGGTGGCGAACGTCTCGGCAGCCCGGCGTTCGCGATCCGCGAAGTCGCCATCAGACTCTCCGGCCTCCATGGAGTGCACCAGGTAGTAGGCGACCGAGCAGCCGTCGAGGGCTTCGTGCAGTCCACGGCCGCTGATCAGATCGCCGCTGACCGCCTCGACGTCCGGCCGAGCCGCCAACCGCGAAGGATCGCGCGCGAGCGCGCGCACCGGCCGGCCCTCGGAGAGCAGCCGCTCGACGAGCCTGCCGCCCACGTATCCGCTCGCCCCGGTGATCAACTCCACGGGGTGCCTACGCGGTTCGGGCCGCCGGTGGATGAGGGGACACGCTCTCGGTCGACTCCGCAAACAGCGGCTGCCATGACGGACAGGCTGCAATTTCGGCGGTTTCGAATTTTCACGGTTTTGCGAAGAACCGGGCGACGCCGGGGGGGCGAGTCGTGCAGCATGACCGAACGCAAATGAACACGGCGGCGGGGAGACACGGAGAGCATGGCGAAGGGCAAGACGAAGTCGAAGGGGCGAGCCACCTGCGAGGACTGCTTCTTTCACCAGAATCTGTTGTGCGCGCTCGACCTGGACGCGCCCTGTACGACCTTTAGGGCGGCCGAGCGCGGGCTGGCGCCCGAGCGTCAGCTCGCCTTTCACTTTCGCACCGAGCGCACGCGCGCCGTCTACGCCTTTCCCCAGCCCACCTGATCGGCTGACCGCAACCGCTCGCCCATGCTGCGCGGCCGTCCCCCGCGCGCGGGTAAAGTCACGCGCGGATGAGGCTGACCGTGCTCGGCAAGTCGCCTTCCTGGCAGGACGCCGGGGGGGCCTGCTCCGGATACCTGCTCCAGGAGGGCGAGACCACCGTGCTGATCGATTGCGGCAACGGGGTCTTCTCCAAGCTGCGCCAGGTCGCGGACTACGTCGACGTGGACGCGGTCGTGGTCTCCCACCTGCACGCCGATCACTTCCTCGACCTCGTGCCCTTCTCCTACGCGCTCACCTACGCGCCCCGCCAGCAACCGGTGCCGGTGCCCCCCTGGCCGGGCACCGACAGCCCGGCCCGGCCCCGATTGATCGCGCCGCCCCGGGCCACGGACGTGTTTCGCCGCGTCGTGGGCGCCTGGGGCAACGATGACCTGATCGAGAACGCCTTCGAGCTCGAGGAGTACGAGGAGAGCTCGACTCCCGAGGTCGGCCCGCTGCGCTTCCGGTTCAAGTCGGTGCCCCACTTCACCGAGACCTTCGCCATCCACGTCGTCTCGGCCGAAGGCGGCGGCTCGCTGGCCTACGGCGCGGACTCGAGCCCCTCGGAGGACCTGGTCGAGTTCGTGAAGGACTGCGCTCTGCTCGTGATCGAGGCCACCCTCCCCCGGCCGGAGCGCAGCGGGACGCGCGGACACCTCACGCCCGAGGAGGCCGGCGATCACGCCCGCCGGGCTCGCGCCCGCCGCGTGGTGCTGACCCACATCTCCGACGAGCTCGACGCCACGTGGGCGCGAAAGCAGGCCAGCGAGGCGTTTGGCGCCCCGGTCGAGGTCGCTGCCGAGGGCTCGGTCTTCGATGTCTGAGGGTCGGCCGAGCGGGTAGAGCCCGGCCCACCCGGGTACGTTGCACGCGTGGCTTCTGACCGGGATCTGTTCGCGAACTTCGATCGGATGCGTCGTGAGATCGACGAGCTGTTCGGCGACGCCTTCGAGCGCACCGGGTTTCGAGGGCGTGGCTTCTCGCCCTCGGTCGACGTCTTCTACCAGGACGATCCGCCGCGGGCGCTCGTCAAGGTCGACCTCGCGGGCATCCTGATCGAAGACGTGTCACTGGAGATTCGCGGCCGCCGGCTGCTGATCTCGGGCCGGCGCCGGGCCACGGGGCCGGAAGGGCGGCTGTTCCAGCAGATCGAGATCGAGCATGGACCCTTCGGCCGCGCCGTCGAGCTCGGGGCCGATGTGCTGGCCGATCAGGCCCGCGCCAGCTACGACGACGGCATGCTCCTGGTCGAGGTGCCGCTGGCTCGGCGCGAGCAGGTCAGGCGCCGAGTGCCGATCGAGGAGGGCGGGGAGCTGTGATCGAGATCCCGGCCGGGGACCCGGCCTCCCAGGAGGTGCCGGTGGCGACCCAGGTCCCGCAGACCCTTCCCGTGCTGCCGCTCAAGGAGAGCGTGGCATTCCCGGAGACGCTCACCCCGCTGGCGGTGGGCCAGGAGCGCTCGATCGAATTGATCAACGGAGTGCTCGGCGGCGACCGGATGCTCGTCATGGTCGCCTCGAAGGACGGCGAGATCGAGAGCCCGGGGCCGGATGACCTCTACCGGGTGGGCGTCGCTGGCACTGTCGCGCGGATGATCAAGGTGCCCGACGGCACGCTGCGCATCCTCGTCCACGGATCCCAGCGGGTGCGCCTCGAGGAGTTCACACAGACCGAGCCCTACCTCGTCGCGCGAATCTCCGAGCTCGCCGACGAGATAACCGACTCCCCGGAGATCGAGGCGCTGTTTCGCAACGTGCAGACCACGTTCTCGATGATCATCGAGCAGGTCCCGTACCTGCCCGAGGAGCTGCAGGTCGCTGTCGCCAACCTCGAGGACCCCGCGGAGCTCGCGCACATGGTCGCCGGCGCGCTGCGGATCAAGACCGAGGAGCGTCAGGAGCTGCTCGAGGAGCTCGATCTCGCCAAGCGCCTACGCCGCCTGTCGGAGCTGCTGGCCCGCGAGCTCGAGCTGATCTCGATCGGATCGAAGATCCACTCACAGGTCGCGTCGGAGATCGATCGCGGCCAGCGCGAGTTCTACCTGCGCCAGCAGCTCAAGGCGATCCAGGAGGAGCTGGGCGAGGTCGACGAGGCCGAGGCCGAGACCCAGGAGCTGCGCGAGCAGGTCGAGGCGGCAAAGCTTCCCGAGGATGCCCTCAAGCAGGTCGAGCGCGAGCTCGAGCGCTTCGAGCGCCTGCCTCCCCAGGCGGCCGAGCACGGGGTCATCCGCAGCTACATCGAGTGGATCGTCTCGCTGCCGTGGTCGAAGGCGACCGAGGACCACCTCGACCTCGAGGACGCGCGGGCCACGCTTGACCACGACCACTACGACATGGACAAGGTCAAGGACCGCATCCTCGAGTTCCTGGCCGTGCGCAAGCTCAAGCCCGACGCGCGCAGCTCGATCCTGTGCTTCGTGGGCCCGCCGGGCGTGGGCAAGACCTCGCTCGGCAAGTCGATCGCCGCCTCGATGGGCCGCGAGTTCGAGCGGATCTCGGTCGGCGGCGTACGCGACGAGTCTGAGATCCGCGGGCACCGGCGCACCTACATCGGGGCGATGCCGGGCACCATCCTGCGCGCGATGCGCGACGCGGGGGCCAACAACCCCGTGCTGATGATCGACGAGATCGACAAGATGGGGGCCGACTTCCGCGGCGACCCGGCGAGCGCGATGCTCGAGGTGCTCGACCCCGAGCAGAACTCGACCTTCCGCGACCACTACCTCGACCTGCCGTACGACCTGTCGCGCGTGCTGTTCATCACCACGGCGAACCAGCTCGACCCGATCTCGGCGCCGCTGCTCGACCGGATGGAGGTGATCCAGCTCGCGGGCTACACCGAGCAGGAGAAGCTCGAGATCGCCAAGCGCTATCTCGTGCCGCGCCAGATTTCGCGGAACGGGTTGGGCAAGTCGAAGATCGAGTTCACCGAGGCGGCGCTGGGCGAGGTGATCGAGGGCTACACGCGCGAGGCCGGCGTGCGCAACCTCGAGCGCGAGCTCGGAGCGATCTGCCGCAAGGTCGCGCGCGAGTTCGCCGAGGGCTCGAGGAAGTCCAAGCGCACGATCCGCCCGAAGACCGTGGGCGAGCTGCTGGGCCGGCGTCGCGTGGGGCTCGAGGCCCCGCGGCGGACGGGTGAGCCCGGCGTGGCCACCGGCCTGGCCTGGACGCCCGCGGGCGGCGACGTGCTGTTCGTCGAGGCCACGGGCTTCCCGGGCGAGGGCAAGCTCCAGGTGACTGGACAGCTCGGCGAGGTGATGCAGGAGTCGGCCGCGGCCGCGCTCTCCTACGTCAAGCACTCCGTAGAGTCGCTGGGAGAAGGCGTAGCGGACGACTGGTTTCGCACGCACGACGTACACCTGCACGTGCCCGCCGGCGCGATCCCCAAGGATGGCCCGAGCGCAGGCATCACGATGGCGACCGCGCTCACCTCGCTGGTCACCGGGCGGCCCGTGCGGTCGGACACCGCCATGACCGGTGAGATCACCCTCAAAGGTCACGTGCTTCCGATTGGCGGTCTCAAGGAGAAGGCCCTGGCCGCGCAACGCGGCGAGATCAAGCGGGTGATCGCGCCCAAGGGCAACGAGGCCGACGTCGAGGACCTTCCCGCCAACCTCACCGACGAGGTGGAGCTCCTGTTCCTGGAGTCGGCGCAGGAGGTGCTCGCCGAGGCGCTCGAGGAGCCGGCCGTTCCCGCGGGCGTCGCGACGGCCGGCCCGCGCGGGGGTGGTCGGCGCACAACCAGGCGCGGTCGGGACCGGGTGGCCGCAGGTGCCGGTGTTCGAAGGACAAAAGCCGGGTAGGGTTATTGGAAGGCAAGCGGAGAGAGTCCACAGAGGAGAGCTATGGCAGCCAAGAAGAAGGCCGCAAAGGCCGGAACCGGAGCGGTCGCGGCAGGACAGGCGGCCCGCAACAACCCATACGTGCAGCGTCTCGTCGAAGACGACGAGCTGCGTGAGAACCTACGCACGGCATATGAGTCCGCGCGCAAGGCCTACGGGCGGATGAACGGCAAGGCCCCGCAGAAGGCCCTTGAGAACAAGAAGGTCCAGAAGGACCTCAAGGAGGCGGCGACCTCGCTCAAGAGTGCCGCGGACGCCCTTCGCAACCAGAAGAAGAAGAAGCGCCGCCGGGGCAAGGGACTGATCTTCGTCGCCGTAGTGGGCGGTGTTGCGGCCCTGTTCGCCAGCGAGGACCTGCGCAAGAAGTTGCTCGACGCACTGTTTGGAGCCGAGGAGGAGTTCGAGTACACCTCGACTACCACTCCGGCACCGGCCTCGTCGGAGCCGGTCGAAGCCTAAAGACCGCGTTACATTAGGCTGGTGAGAGGCGCCCGAACGGGCGCCTCTCGTCGTTGCGGGGCACCTAGAGGCGACCCGTCGCAAGTAGGGGTCGTCCTGCAACCCCTAGATGCAACAGGTCGTGCCGCCCGGGACGGATCCTCTAACGCGCCCCAGCGGTCGCTGCGGCGCCACGCTCGTCCGGCGAGCGCTTGGGATCGTGGCGGGCCAGGAACTCGTCCAGGTAGCGCCACGTCGTGCCGACTGCCGACCGCCCGGTGAGCACGCCCAGGTGCCCGCCCGGCGCGGTCTCGAGGCGCACCTCGGCAGCGTCTGGCAGCAGCTCGCCGACGTGGTGTACCGCCGCCTTCGGGGCGAGCACGTCGGCGGTGCCCGCCACCGACAGCACCGGCACCCGGACCTCGGCAAGGTCGATCTCCTCGCCGTCGCGCAGCTCGACCTTGCCGTGTGCCAACGAGTTGACTCGGAAGAACGCGTGGTAGAGCTGGCCGAACGTGCGCCCGGGGTAGGCGAACATGCGCGCCATGTAGGCGTCGACGGCCTCGGCGTGGGCGATCGCCTCGCGGTCGCCCAGGTTCTGGGCCAGGAACAGCGGCTTGGTCACGATCCTGTCGATCGCGGTCAGCTGAAAGCTGCGGCTGACCAGTGGTGCCGGCGCGCCCCCCAGCGCCCGGTAGAGCGCGGTGCCCAGCGCGCCGCCCGTCAGCTTGGCGAGCCTTCGGATCGGAGCGAGCATCCGCACCTGGGCGAAGTCGAACGGGCTCGCGACCATGGACACCGACGCCGCCGGCAGCGCCGGCTCACCGGCGATCGCGAGCGTGGTCATGATGCCGCCCAGACACCAGCCAACTGGCTGCACCTGCGCGCCGCCCGCATCCTCCGACACCGTGCGCAGGGCCGTGGGGATGACGTCTTCGACCCAGTGCTCGAGGCCGAGCGCCCTGTCGCTGAAGGAGATGGCGCCGTAGTCCACCAGGTAGGTGGGGTAGCCGAGCGCCGTCAGGTGCTCGGCCAGCGAGCAGCCTCGGCGCAGGTCGAAGCAGGTCGCGGGCGCGGCGAGGGGTGGCACCAGCAGCACCGGCGAGCGGTCGGCGCGCGGTCGCCGACGCGACCGGTAGCGGCGCACGGTGCACTGCGGCGCCTCGTGGATGATCGACGACGGTGTGCGCGTGAGGTCGGCCACGCCTTGTCCCAGGAGCAGGTCCCAGGCCGTGACGGCCGAGTCGATCACGCTCTCCGGGTCGGGTATCAGCTTCATCTGGTGGCTCAGGCCGCTTGGGCGAGCGAGGCGGGGAAGTCTAGGAGCAGCTCGGCGAGGCGATCCGGCGCCTCGAGCTGGGGGCAGTGGCCGCAGCGCTCGATCGTGACGAGGGCGGAGTCCTCGACGGCGTCCAGCACCCGCGACGCACCGGTCTGAAACACCATCACATCCTTGGTACCCCAGACCAGCAGCACCGGGCATCGGATCCGCTCGGGGCTCAGACAGCCGCGCAACTCGGGCAGCAGTCGCCGCCCGGTGGCGAGCATCCGACCCGTGACCGCGCGGTCGGAGAAGTGCGACGCGAAGGCGCGGACCACCCGCGGGTCGATGTCGCGTGGACGGTGAAACGCCAACCGCTTGTACACCTCGCCGACCACGCGGTGCAGGACCCGGCGCGGGATCGGCACCGGCGCCGCCAGCGCCGAACGCAGGACCGGATCGCGCTCGATGACTCGAAACCAGCCCGCCATGTCGAGGCCCGCGGGCGCCACCGCCACGACGCCGCCCAGGCCGAGGTCCGGCTCTTCGGCGGCCAGCAGTCCCACGCAGCCGCCGAGCGAGTTGCCGCAGACGATCGGCCCTTCTGCGTCGAGCCATTCGAGGGCGGCGCCCGCGAACCGGCGCAGCTGGGCCAGCACCGGCTCGCCCGCGTCGAGGCGGTCCGCGGCGCCGAAGCCCGGCAGGTCGAGGGCCAGCGCACGCCGGCCCACGCGGGCGAGGCGGTCCAGCAGCAGCCGCCACGTGTCGGCGCTGTCCGAGTAGCCGTGCAGCAGGAGCAGCGGCGGCCCCTCGCCCTCCAGCTCCAGGGCGCGGGTGGCGTAGCCCGCGAGCGTCAGGCGGTGCTCGAACAGGGGCTGCATGTGGGCCGCAGACTATGCGCGGTGGCGGTCAGGCGAGCTTGGGGCTGCGCCAATCGACCGCCAGCCGGCGAACGAGCTCGTCGCCCAGCTGGTCGATCGCGATCCGTGCCTGGTCAAGCGTGTCGCGGTCGCGCAGCGTTACCGTCTGGTCCTCCATCGTCTGGTGGTCCACGGTCACTCCCCAGGGGGTGCCGATCTCATCCTGGCGGCGGTAGCGCTTGCCGATCGAGCCGCCGGTGTCGAACTCGGCCGCCATCCGGCCGCGCAGATCCTCGTAGATCGAGCGTGCCAGCTCGGGCTGGCCGTCCTTGTTGACCAGTGGCAGCACCGCCACCTTTACGGGGGCGAGGCGCGGGTGCAGCCGCAGCAGGACGCGCTGGCGGCCCTCGACCTCCTCCTCGTCGTAGGCGTCGACCATGAACGCCAGCGTGCCGCGGTCGGCTCCCGCCGAGGGCTCGATCACGTGCGGCACGTAGCGCTCGCCTGTGCCGGGGTCGACGAAGTCCATCTTCTCCCCCGAGTGCTCGGCGTGCTGGGTCAGGTCGAAGTCGCCCCGGTCGGCGATTCCCTCGAGCTCGGACCAGCCCATCGGAAAGAGGTACTCGATGTCCGACGTGGCGCTCGAGTAGTGCGACAGCTCGTCGGCGCCGTGCTCGCGCAGGCGCAGGTGGTCGGGGCGTAGCCCGAGGTCGGTGTACCAGCGCATGCGCGCCTCCATCCAGCGCCCGTGCCATTCGCTCGCCGTGCCGGGCGCGACGAAGAACTCGATCTCCATCTGCTCGAACTCGCGCGTGCGGAAGATGAAGTTGCCGGGGGTGATCTCGTTGCGAAAGGACTTGCCCACCTGCGCGATCCCGAACGGCGGCTTCTTGCGCGCGAACTGCATCACGTTCTTGAAGTTCACGAAGATCCCCTGCGCGGTCTCAGGGCGCAGGAAGATCCGCGACCCCGCGTCGGCGACCGGCCCCATGTGCGTCTCGAACATGAGGTTGAAGTTGCGCGGCTCGGACAGGTCTCCACCGCATTCCGGGCAGCGCAGCTCCTCGGTGGGGTCGCGCCCCTCTGCCTCCGCGGCCTCGCGCAGGTGGTCCTCGCGCCAGCGGCGCTTGCACTCGCCCAGGCACTGCACGAGCGGGTCGGTGAACCCCTCGAGATGCCCGGACGCCTCCCACGTCCGCGGGTGCATGAGGATGGCCGCATCGAGGGCAACCATGTCGTCGCGCTCCTGGAGGTTGGCTCGCCACCACTCGGCCTTCACGTTTGACTTGAGCAGCACGCCGTAGTGGCCGTAGTCGTACGTGGAGGCCAGTCCCCCGTAGATGTCCGACGACTGGAAGATGAACCCGCGGCGCTTGCAGAGGGACACGATCTTCTCCATCGTCACGGCGTCGGGGCTGGGGGTGGGCGCTTCGGCGGCCATCAGCTCGCAAACCCTAGTCAGGGGCGCGGACTGGGCTGGGTTCGGACTCGCAAGTAGCGAGATTCCGGCCGTTGCCCATCTGCGCGCTCCTATAGCGTGAGTCCGATGGTGATCTTGCGCCCGATAGGACACATCGCCGCGTGGGTCGTTTGGCACTCCACCCGCGTGTCGCTGCTCGACGATCTCGACGATCCGAGCCCGCCGGAAAGCTGACGGCGCCCCGTAGAGGCTGCGATTGGCGCTCGTATACTCGGAGTGCCGTGCCGATCTACGAGTACAAGTGCAAAAAGGGGCACACCTTCGAGGTGCTTCAGCGCATGGCCGACGACTCGCTCGAGAAGTGCACGGTCTGCGGTGCCAGGGTGCAGCGTGTGTTCCACCCGGTTGCGGTTCACTTCAAGGGCTCAGGCTTCTACAACACCGACTACGGCAAGCAGAAGGGCAAGGGCAAGGCGGACTCAGGATCGGATTCCGGGTCCTCGGATTCCGGGTCCTCGGACTCGAAATCCACGTCCGACAAGGGTTCTTCGGACAAGGGCTCCTCGTCCTCCGACGGCGCTAAGACAGATAAGAAGGCGACCTCGAAGGCCGCCTCCTCGGACTAGCCTTCTCCCAGCAGCTCTTGCACGGCCGAGGCCTTCTCGGCGTCTGAGAACTCGAGGTCGTTGCCGAAGACCGAGGGCTGGAGCACGGCCGGCTCTCCGGACCCGCCCGTCGCGATGTCGGCTGCGAGCGCGAGCAAGCCCGGCCCGCGCAGATCGGTGCGGATCGTCTTAGGGGCCTTCCAGCTGATCAGCGGCAGGCGGAACAAGGTCGAGGCCGACAGCAGCTGGCCGCGGATGCCGTTGAGCACCTCTTGCTGGCGCTCCGCTCGGTTGAGGTCGTTCTCCGCGATCGCACATGGGTTCTTGCGGACACGCGCGAAGCCCAGTGCGCGCCGGCCGTTGAGCTCGCGCCGGCCCTTCTTCAGGTTGAAGCCCCGAAAGAAGTTGTCGAACTCCGGCGCGCAGATCTTGGTCTTGTTGTTGACCGTGATGCCGCCCATGGCATCGATGAACTCCGGGAAGTCCTCGAAGTCGACCTCGATCAGGTGGTCGATCTTCAGCCCGTTGCCCATGAACCCTTCGACGGTTTCGATCATCAGCGAGGGCCCGCCGAACGCGTATGCGCCGTTGATCTTCTGGGTGCCGAAGCCCGGGACGTTCGCGCTGGCGTCGCGCGGTATCGAGAGCTTGCGCACGCCGCCCAGCTGGGCGTGCACGAGCATGATCGAGTCCGCGCGGGGAGGCCCCGACTGGGTGCTGTCGATCGAGTCGCCGCCGCGCTGATCGGAGCCGAGCACGAGCACCGTCGAGCCGCCGAAGAAGTTGCCGCTGCCGTCCAGGGCCGCCTTGGCCTCGCTGGACACGCCGCCCTCGAGCTGGGCGCTGACCATGAAGAGCAGAAAGGAGAGCAGGATCCAGCCGCCGACGCCGAGGGCGACCCAGCGGAGCACCCGCCTCCCGGTGATCGGCGCCCGGCGGCCGGAGGCACGGGAGGGCGGGCGGCGCCCTGCCTCCGAGCTCCCTGCGCCGCGGCTCTTCAGAGCCTTGAGGCCGTCGGCCGCAGAGCCCAGCCGTCCACGTCTCCGAGAGCGGTAGACCTTGTACTCGGGACGGTCGCCCTTGGGTCGGGGGTTCACGACCCCGTTGTATAGCCATCGCGGCCCCGGCCGTATGGTGTCGTCATGCCGCCACGCCGCGTGATCGGGATCGACGCGGGGGGCACCAAGCTCCTCGGAGGTGTCGTGGACGCGGAGGTGGTGGTGCACCATCGGGTTCGCCGCACCTGGCGCGGGGCCGACCGCCAGGAGACGCTGGACATCTTCGTCGAGGCCGTCGAGGAGGTGCGCGCCGCGGCGCCAGACGTGGAGGCCGTCGGCTTCGGGCTTCCATCGCTCGTCGATTTCCGGCGCGGCGTCTCTGTGTGGTCGAATCACCTGCCGATCGACGACGTGCCATTTCGCGACCTCATGAGCGAGCGGCTCGGCCTGGCGGTGGTAGTGGACAACGACGCCAACATGGCGGCGCTGGCCGAGTACCGCCTCGGCGCCGCGAGGGGGGTCGATCACGCCGTCCTGATCGCGCTGGGCACCGGTATCGGGGGCGGGTTGGTGCTCGACGGGCGCGTCTATCGCGGCGCGCGCGGATTCGGCGCCGAGCTCGGCCACATGGTGGTCGACCACGATGGCGACCGGTGCCCGGGCCAGTGTCCGGGGTGGGGGTGCCTGGAGGCGCTCGCCTCCGGTCGCGCGATAGGCACCCTGGGCGAGCGGTGGGCCAGCGACACGCCGGACACCGTGCTCGGGCGGCGGCTTGCGGCGGGTGCGAGCCTGCCGGGGGCGCT
Source organism: Solirubrobacterales bacterium (assembly GCA_038233455.1). Lineage (GTDB taxonomy): Bacteria > Actinomycetota > Thermoleophilia > Solirubrobacterales > Thermoleophilaceae > JAAYBF01. Next base: position 11,842 of record JBBSLY010000006.1, read on the forward strand.
GGTGACCGAGCTGGCATACGACGGCGACGAGCAGGCGCGCTCGGTGCTGTCCGAGATCGGCCGGCGGCTCGGCGCCGGCCTGAGCGGATTGGTCAACGTGTTCGACCCCGAGGTGATCGTCGTCGGCGGCGGTGCGGTCGCGGGCGGAGAGCTGCTGCTCGGGCCCGCGCGCGAGGTCGTCGCCCAGCGCGCCCTTCCGCCCGCAGCGCAAGCGGTGCGGATCGAGCCTGCACACTTCGGCGAGGAGTCGGGGATGATCGGCGCGGCGCTGATGGCGCTGGATGCGGACGGCGCTTGAGCCTCGTCATCTGCCCCACGCCGATCGGCAACCTGGAGGACGTGACCCTGAGGGTCCTCTCCGCTCTGCGCGAGGCGGATGTCATCGCCTGTGAGGACACCAGGCGAACGCGCAAGCTGCTCGACCGCTACGGCGTCAGCGCGAAGCTCGTCAGCTACCACGAGCACAACGAGCAGGCCCGAGCCCGGGAGCTGGTCGCCCGTATGGGCGAGGGCCAGACCGTGGCCCTCGTCTCCGATGCCGGCATGCCGCTCGTGTCCGATCCGGGCTACGTGCTGGTGCGCGCGTGCGTGGATGCCGGCTTGGCGGTGGAGGTCCTTCCCGGCCCTTCGGCCGCGATCGCCGCGCTGGTCGCCTCGGCGCTGCCCGCCGACCGCTGGCGATTCGCCGGGTTTCTGCCGCGCAAGCAGGGAGAGCTGAGGCGCCTCCTGGCAGAGCGCGGCGGGACGCTGGTGGCGTTCGAATCGCCGCGCAGGGTGCCGGCCACGCTGGCGCTGGCGGCCGAGATGGACCCCCACCGTCAGGTTGCGCTGTGCCGCGAGCTGACCAAGCGCTACGAGGAGGTGGTCCGTGGCAGCGCCGCGGAGCTTGCGCAGCGCTACGCGTCATCGCCCCCGAAAGGGGAGGTCGTCTTGGTGCTCGGCCCCTCGCCGGCCGACGGGCCCCGCGACGAGGCGCCCGGAGAGCCGGTCGGCCTCGACCAACTCCGCCGGCTCGTGGACGCGGGAGCCAAGCCCCGCCCGGCTGCCGGGGCCGTCGCCGAGCTGACCGGCGGCAGCGCGAACGCGCTCTATCGCGCGTTGACGGACCGAGGGTGAGGCCCGCGAATGTGACCGTTTTGCGCCGAAAGCGACGCCGCCGCACCCGCTCGTAACGGCTCACGCGTGCGCGTAACGGTTTCGAAGCCGGCTCGAGCGCGGGTGTGGTCGGCGGGTCTAGCTTGGCCGCGATGTCTCCTCGCTCGACCCTCGCTGCCCTCGCCGCGCTGCTGCTCACCGCCTCGGTGGGGCTGCTCTTCTCCTCGCCTGCGCCGGCGGGCGCTGCACCGGGGTGGGTCTGGCCCTTCGAGGGGGAAGTGCTCACCGTCTATCGCAACGGCGACGACCCCTACGCGGCCGGCCAGCATCGTGGAATCGACATTGCCGCGCCGGTGGGGACTCCGGTCGGTGCCGCCGCGCCCGGCACGGTGCGCTTCGCGGGTGTCGCCGGCTCGTCGGGCCTGACGGTTTCGGTGCGCACCTCCGACGGAACCCTCGACACCTCATACCTGCACCTCTCCGAGGTGGCCGTGCGCAAGGGGGATGACGTGGACGCCGGTGAGCGCCTCGGTGCGGTGGGAACCACAGGGAGCCGCTCTGCGCACGGCCCCCATCTCCACTTCGGCATCCGGGACGCGGGCAGCCGTCACGCGTACCACGACCCGCTCGCCTACCTCCCTCCGCCCGCCCCACGAACCGTCCCGGAGCCGCCGCAGCCCGTACCGGCGCCAGAGCCGGTGCCCGTCGCCCCCGTGCCGCTGCCGGTCCCCGACCCGGTCCGCGTGCCGGTCGCGCCGCTCTCGCGCGTTCCCGCTGCTCGCCGAGTACGGGTGCCCGCCGGACGACGTGTGCGCGTCCCCGATGCGCGCAGGCCATCCGCCCCGGTGCGCCGGCCCGCGCCTGCCGGGGCCGGCGCGCCTGCGCTCGCGCCGGCGCCGCTTGGGATACCTGCGCCCGCCGGCCGGTCGACTCCGGCGCCGCGCCAGCTTCCGAATCTCGCTCCGGTTGGGCCCGGTGGCGGCGTAGGCCCCGTTCGGTCGCCAGACGCGATCGGCGGTTCCGGCGTCGGCCCGGTCGGATCGGTCGAAGCGGCCCGCCCGACCGAATCCTCGGCGACGCCCGCCGGGCACGCCGGCGCTCCCGAGGCCGCCGCCGGGGGCCCCGACGTCGGATGGGCGCTGGCCTGCACGGGCCTGCTCCTGGCGGCGGCGCTGCTCGGCCGGCCCGGCGAGCGCGACGGGGCCCGGTCCAAGCGTGGGCACGGCATCCGTGGAGCTGCTCGGAAGGGCGCCGGGGTCAGGCTGCGAGCTCTGATGGGCCGCTGACCAGGGGCGGGCGGCGAAGATCGAGCCGGGCACCGGATCGTCGGACGGCTGTACGGGCGCCAGTAGCATCGACCGGCGTGTCCTATTACGTCACCACGCCGATCTACTACGTCAACGGCGAGCCCCACCTCGGCCACGTGTACACGACGGTGGCGGCGGACGTGCTGGCCCGCCACATGCGCCAGCGGGGCGAGGACGTCTTCTTTCTCACGGGCACCGACGAGCACGGGGAGCCGGTGGCGCAGGCCGCCGAGCGCGAGGGCGTGGCCCCGCGCGAGCTGGCTGACCGCAACGCCGAGCGCTTCAAGCGAGTGGCCGAGCGGGTGGGCGCCACCAACGACTTCTTCATCCGCACCTCAGACCCCGAGCACGCGGCGGTGGTCACCGAGGTGGTCTCGCGCCTGAAGGAGAACGGCCACGTGTACGCGGGCACCTACGAGGGGTGGTACTGCCCGCGCTGCGCGGACTTCAAGACCGACTCGGAGCTGATAGAGGGCGATCGCTGCCCG
>JBBSLY010000007.1:0-14244 GCA_038233455.1 Solirubrobacterales bacterium
AGGTCGGCGAGCGCAACGTCGCGGGCCTGATCGAGATCCACGGGCAGTGGCCGGGCGACGCGCCGTCGAACTGGCTCGTCTACTTCGCGGTCGCGGACGCCGACGAGCGGACCGACGCCGCCCGCAACGCGGGCGCGACGGTCCACGTCGAGCCGCGCGACATCCCCGGCATGGGCCGCTTCGCGGTGCTCGGCGACCCGCATGGGGCGGTCTTCGCGCTCTGGCGCGGCGCTTCGTGAGCGAGCGCTTCGCGCCGATCACGCCGCCCCCAGCACCGCCATCCAGCAGACGACCCCGAGCTCGTCCACCTCGATCCGCTCGGGCAGCGGCGGCGGCTCGACCGCCCGCAGGCCGAACTCCTCGACGAGCGCGACGACCCGGGCGGCGGCCTCGTCGCGGCCGATCTCGGCGCCGCGCAGCGCCGACTCGACCTCGCCGAGCGCGCGGCGCACGGCGGAGCTGCGCTCGACCGACAGCGCCTCCTCGGCGGCGTCGGCTCCCGGCGGCAGCGCGACCGTGAAGTCGCGCAGCAGCTCGAGCGCCCAGCGCTGGCGCGGGCCGATCTGCTCCTGGACGCGGCGCAGGTCGGTGCGCTCGTTGTGCGCGCGGACGATGTCCCGCGAAGCCGCCGCCCAGGCCGCCTCGAGCTCGAGCCCCGACGGCTCGGGCACCGCCTCGCCGCCGGAGGGGTCGATGCGGCGCAGGATCTCCAGGTCGCCGGCCTCGAGCTCGCCGCTCGCGGCCTCGACGTAGCGCCAGTAGCGGTAGCCCTCATCGGCGCCGGGCATCGGCGGCGTGCGGGTGGCGAAGAAGATCCCCGGCGCACCCTGGGAGCGTCCGCCGGGCACCTGGCGAAAGCACGCGCCCTCGCCCCAGGGCAGCGCCGCCACCCGCGCGACCTCGCCCTCCTCGAGCGCGCGGTCGAGCATCCGTCGCAGTGCCTCGCCCACGAAGGCGCCGGACTCGCGCTCGGGCTCTGAGAGCAGCTCCTCGTCGCCCTCGGCGAGGCGCCGCGCGTAGGAGCGCAGCTCGATCTCCGCGTCCTCGACCGCGCGCTGCTCGAGCCCCTCGATCACCTCGGACTCCATCCCGTAGACGGCGGCGGCGCGGACCTTGCCCTGGATGCGGGCCTCCAGCCCGAGCAGGCGCTCGAGCTCCCCCGGCTCGGGCAGCATCGTCGTGAGCAGCACCTCCTCGTGGTCTGAGAGCAGGCGGATCACGCGACCGTTTCGCTGCACCACGCGCTGCGGGTTCCACGGCATGTCGTAGGAGATCACGGCCTGGGCCTGCTGGAGGTTCTGGCCCTCGGAGAGGACGTCAGTCGAGAGCAGCAGGTCGACCTCGCCCTCCGGCGGCTCGTAGCCGGGGCGCACGACCGTGCGCGGCGCGAACCGCCCCAGCGCGGCGATGCGGGTGTCGGGCGTCGTGTCGGAGCCGATCACCGCGAGCCGCTCGCGCCCCCCCGGCAGCGCGGACAGGTGGCGGTCGAGGTAGCGCACCGTCGCGCCATAGGTCGAGAACACCGCGACCTTCTCGGCGGGCGAGGCCTCGAGCAGCTCGCGCAGCAGGCAGAGCTTCGGGTCGGCCGCGGGATCGAGGCCCGACAGCGCGTCCCGGATGCGGCGCAGGCGGTCGCGGTCGGCCGTAACGTCCTCGGCGACGCGGGGGTCGAAGCGCTCGGCGCCCTGGCGCTCCTCGAGCCCCAGGAGCAGCTCTCCCACGCGCGCCGCGAGGCCCGCCTCGTCGGCCTCGCCCGCGGCGGCGGCGCGCAGGGCGTCGCCGCTTAGCACCTCGCCCCGCCCCCAGGCGAGCAGGAACGCGTCGTGGGCGCCGAGCATGCCCTCCACCGTCTCCAGGCAGGCTCGCCAGCACGACTCGAAGCGCTTGAGCACCCCCGACTGCACGAGCCCGCCGAGCTGGGCCTCGGCCGCCTCCTCATCCCCTTCGAGCAGGTAAGCGCTCGGGCGGTAGCGGGCCATCGTGAGCGCGCCGATCTCGTCGACGATCGCGTCGAGCAGGCCCGGGTGCGCGGCGTCGAGGTCGTAGCGCGCGGTGGAAAGGCGCGGCCGGGGAAAGCGCACCGGCACCCCGTTGGGGAACGTGGCGTTGGGGTACTCGCGCTCGATGAACGCCCGGTCGCGGCGCACGCTGACGGCGTCGGCGAGCGGGTAGAGCACGCCGGGGTCGAGGTTCTCGGGGTCGCGCTCGTTGGCCCCGGCCCGCAGGAAGAGCCCGCGCACGGAGTCGATGCCCGCCGCCGCGAGCGCGCGATCGTGGCGGGCGAACAGCATCACGAGGTTGTAGAGGTCCCAGAGGCCGTTGTTGATCGGGGTCGCGGTCAGCAGCACCACCTCCTTGCGGGTGCCCCCGAGCAGGCGCTCCATCGCCCGGTACCAGCTCGTGTCCTCGTTGCGCAGCGCGTGCGCCTCGTCGACGATCACCAGCCGGTAGGAATCCTTGCGGTTGGACAGGTGGCGCCGGGGCGCCGAGGCGTCCGGGGCGAGCTGCTCGTCCGAGGCGAGCTCCTGGAAGGAGACGACCTGCGCCGGCAGCTTCGTCTGGTCGATGCGCTCCCTCCACCGGCGGGCGAGCTGCGCGGGCGCCACCACGAGCGCGTAGACGCCGTCCTCGGCCGTGCGCTCCTCCACGAACGCGAGGCCGATCTCGGTCTTGCCGGTGCCGACGCCGTCGGCGTAGACCACGCCGCCGTGGCGGCGGGCGATCGCCCGCGCGCGCTCGTAGCCGTCGCGCTGGAAGCTCGCGAGCTCGATCGTGGGCCGCGTGGCGCGATCGGGCTCGCCGGCGCCGGGGTCGTGCAGCTCGAGCAGCGCGCGCAGGTACACCGTCTTGGGGTCCACCAGGCCGGGGTCGGGGAAGAGCAGCTCTGCCAGCTCGTCCTCGAAGTCGCCGGCCTCCGACCAGAGCTCGTCGAACCAGCGCAGCGCGTCCGCGGTGACGGCCTGGTCGTAGCGGGTGAAGCCCAGCTCCAGGTTGCGGTGCAGCCCGGCGCCGGTGAGGTTGGCCGAGGTGACGAGCGCCACCCTCGCGTCGGCTCCGTCGGCGAGCAGGTAGGCCTTGCCGTGGAGGAACTTCGCGGCGTAACGGCGGACCTCGACCTCAGGGCGGGCGATCCAGCGCTCAATCGCCTGCAGCCGGCGGGCGGCGCGCGAGGGTGGGAAGCGAGCGAGGTCGCGCTCGGCGCCGAGGCGCTCGAGCTGGAGGCGGAAGCGGTCGATCGGCACCTGCGCGCCGAGCCCCGGATCGGGCACGGCTCCGAGCAGCAGCCGAACCGCCCGACCGCCGGCCAGCCGCGCCAGCTCGTCGAGGCCGTTGAGGTCGACGTAGCCGGTGGCGACGTGGACCCCATAGCGCTCGTCGAGGTCGGCGGCCTGGAAGGCGAGGGTGGCGTGGTGGCTCGTGCCGGGGTCGAGGTTGTCGACCAGCTCGGGAGGGCGCTCGGGCACGCCTAGGCGCTCTGGCGCTGGGCGTCCTGCTGGCGCAGGTGCTCGGTGACCTGGGCCAGCGACTCCTGGGCCCGGCTCTCGAGCTTGGTCTCGATCCCGACGCGTCGCAGGACGAGCTTGGCTCGCTGGGTGGTGCGCGCGGCCTGCCGGGCCTCCTTGGCGACCTGGTGCAGCCGCCATGCCGTCTGGGGCATCGCATTGAGGTGGCGCATCCGCTCCGCGCGGGCGTTGATCGTGTGCCGGGCGCGGTGATCGAGCATCGAGTCGGCGCCGTGGGGGCAGCAGCTCTCGTTGTCACAGATGAGCCGGGCGCGAGTGTCGAGATCCCCCAGCAGGGCACGGGCCACGTCGATCGTGACGCTACGACCCAGGCCCTCCAGGTAGACCATCTTCGGGGGTGGGCCACCGGACGATCCGGTGGGGTTGGCCTTGGGCTTCTTACGGGTGATCCAAGCGCGCACATCAGCCCTCTCGCGGGTGCCGGCGCCGGTCTCGTAGCCATCGAGCCCGGCGGCGACCAGGCCGGGCCCGAAGACCCCCTGGCGCCAGGCCATGGTGGGGACACCCGAGGCAGCGAAGCGTCGGGCGGTAGTGAAGATGCGTGCGACCTTGGCATAGGAGTCGTCGGCCGCGCCGACCGGCGTGAGGCACACGGCAAGCGACTGCGGGTCGACGTCGATCGCGTTGGCCAGGAAGCGGTCGACTCCGGCGCTCCATGTGTCTTCGCGCGCGAATCGCCGCCAACCCCCGCAGAAGACCGCGATCAGCGGGAGGTTGACGTCGTTTCGGCGCATGTAGCGGCGGGCGGCGATGAGCAGCTGGAGCGAGACCGTGAAGGCCGGGTCTGTGGGATCGGCAGCGTAGAGGTAGGGGGCCATGATCGCCGTCGCCTCGTGCTCGACCTCGAACTCCACGACGGCGGCGGCGAGCTCGTCGATGCGCGCTGCATCGAAGTCCTCGGCCGCCAGCCCGGCCGCGTCGCCGAAGGGCACGCGCTTGACCCAGGAGTCCTCCGGGTCGGTGGGACCCTGCAGCAGCGGCGTGAGGGGGTCGATCACATACGGGACCCCGGCGAGATGCGCCGCCTCGGCCAGCGTCGGGCGCACCACGGCCGTCTGGGCGTCGGCCACCAGCCGGTCGATCGGGGGGCGCAGCGCCACTGCCCCACCCGGCGCCAGGAGGTCGCCGATCACTTGGTGATCGCTGTATGCCGCTCGTATCAACAGCTCGCCCATCTGGTCTCCCAGCCGCTTCCGGGGATCGTGCTCTGCTATTGTATACGAAGTATCAAGTGTACTTGATACAGCACAGGGAGGGGGCGTTTTGGCCGCAGAGCATGAGACTGTCGCTGGGCGGGGAGGCGAGGTGTACTCGCGCATCGTCATCGGACTACGCGAGGCCGTCGGCAGTGAGGACTTGGCGCGCGTGATCGGGATCCACTCTCGTCAGGTCCAGAACTGGGCCGCGGGGCGCAACCGGCCGCAGGGTGAGAACCGTGACCAGCTGCTGGGCGTGCACTATCTCGTCCAGCGCCTCCGCGACGTGTACCAACCCGAAGGCGTCGAGATCTGGCTGCACGCCCGCAACCGTGAGCTCGACGGACAGCGCCCCCTCGACCTGCTCGTCGCCGGCGAGTACGAGCGCGTCCTGGCAGCAGTCGAGCGCCTCGCCGACGGGACCCCGTCTTGAACCGCGACATCGCGAATGCGATCGCCGGCACCAGACTCGCCTCGACTCGAGGCCGCTGGTACCGCCACTCCTGGCACGGCACCAATGAGCTCGAGGGATCCACCGGCGGCGGGCGGTGGGGGCCAGAGCACGGCTTCCCGGTCATCTACTTGGGGCGCCCGGAGGAGAGCGTCACGGCAGAGGCGTACCGACTGCTGGTCGATCCGGTCGAGGGCATGCGCGGCGACCTCGTCGGGCCGCGCGTCTTCTTCACGGTCGAGGTCGATGTAGATCAGCTGCTCGACCTGCGTGAGCCGGACCACCTGGCCAAGGTCGGGCTCGACGAGGACGCGCTGCTCGGCCCGTGGCCGCCGTGCGTCCGCGTGGCGCGGGCCGCGCACCAGCTCGGGCTGCACGGCGTCCTGGCCCCTGCCGCAACCGGGGCCGGGCTCACACTCGCCCTGTTCGAGCAGCACCTGCCGGCTTCGCAGATGCCGCGCGTCATCCAGCGCGATCGCTGGGCCACCCTGCCGCCCGATCCCCGCACGCCGGCCCAGCGCCACGCACAGACCGCGCGCGGCGAGGGCGGCGAGCGCTAGATCGCGCGATCGATCTCGAACATGACGACCGCCGTCTGGAAGACCACCCGCCTTGCGTCCTCCCAGCGCAGCGGCCGCCCCTCCCGCAGCCCGGCATGTTCCTGGCGCTGGATCAGCTCGCCCGCGGCGCGCCAGTAGCCAAACAGGGCGTCAAGCAGGTCGCTCCGCGCTTCGCCGAGCTCCGGCCGGCGGAGATCGACGACCGCTGAGAGCCGATCGCGGGTCATGGCCTTGTCGGGGTTTACCGACGGCGGCCGGTGTCTTTCCACCAGGGCGGTGGCGAACTCCTGGATGGCCTCTCTGCACTTGTGGCCGATGGTGGACAGCTCCGACTCGGAGTCCGCGCGCCAGAGGAGGTCAGCGGCCCCCCGCCAGCGGGCATAGGCGTCCGGGTAGGCGCGCTGGAACGGTCCGGACTCGAGGTATGTGACGATCGTCTGCTCCACCTGTTGCGCCGGCGCGCTTCCCTCGCGTTTGCGCTCTTCGTAGTGGGAGAAGCCCTGAGGCGTGAGGTAGAAAGAGAAACCGTCCCCCCGGTCTGCATGGTTCGACACCGCAACGAGCCCAGCGTCCCCCAGAACGTGGAGATCGCTGGGCTGAAAGTCGGGGAACTCCCGGTGGCCCCCCTGCCCCTGGATGAAGGCATAGCCCTCCCCGGCGACGAGCACGAAGTCCTCACGCTCCGAGCGCGGGACGCTGCGCGCGTTCTCCACCAGGGCGTCCAGCAGCTCCTCCTGCTCGGGCTCGAGATCCATGCTCGAACCTTAGGAGCGGCTTCGGCTGCAGCCCATCCCGCACGGCACGGCGCCGTGCGACGCCTGCTCGGCCCGGGCGTCACGCGGCCCGGCCTTGGGAATCAACGCTCGCGACGGGCCGGCGGCGGCGGCCCGGCCGAGACGGCGGAAGGGTTCAGCCCGCCTCCGGCGCGTCGCCGGGGCGGGACCCCGCACGGTCGCGCTCTGCCCGCAGCTCGGCGAGGAACCGCTCGATCTCTTCGCGTTCCTCGGGATCGAGCGGGTAGCCGCGAGCGGTCGGAGGCAGCGAGAACGGGCTTTGCTGCGCGCCGTTCATGCCAGGGCTCTCAGGCTCAGTCATCGTCCTCCTCGGGGATGGTAGGGACATCGACCCGCACCTCCGGCTGCCTGGGTGGGCTCGTCGTTTCGATCGTTCACAGGACATCAACCGCAGCGAGGCCAAGGATAATCGCCTGGCCGGACCCCAGGCCGAGCCCAACCAGAAGCAGCGTGTACGAATGCTGCAACCCCCGGGCCCTGGCGTCGTTCAACCCGCGCTGCGAGCCGAGCTCCTCGATCAGCCCCCGCATGGTGCGGCCCTGCACCATCACCTTGTCCTGGAAGACGAAGTCCGGGAGCGGGTAGCGCCGGACGTCGGACATCGCGAGCGTCTCGTGCGACTGCGGCAACAGCACGCGCAGGACGACGCACAGGACGGCCGCGAGCAGCGCAGCGAGCGCCGTCGCGAACAGCGCGACCGCGAGGAGGCCGAGGCCGTCCGAGAGATCGGCCGAGAGCGCGTCCCGGCCGACGGCGGCAGAGACGGACACGATTACGCCGACGAATCCCGCGAGCCCCGAGCCGCGGGTGTGCAGGCTCGTAGCTCGCGTCTCCTCGGCCCGCAGCAGCTCGCGCACCGGTGTCGAGCAGCGCATCGACCGTGTCCTCGCGGGGCACCGGCTCGCCGCCGCGAGCGCTCAAGCGAGCTCGCTGAGCCGTGCGCGCACGGCGTCGCGGTAGTCCGGCGGCACTGCAGACTCGGTGAAGTCCGAGAAGACCAGCTCGAGCTCGTCCGCGTCGAGGCCGTAGGCGTGGGCGGCCCACGCGTCGCACTCCGCGCGCAACCGCTCGCGCTCGGCCGGGTCGAGCGGACCGTGCTCGACGCCGGCTTCGGAGGCGAACTCCGCGAAGCGCTCGTCGGGGCAGGAGAGACGCGCGCCGGAGGCGGCCAAAGCGTCGAAGGCGGCGTCGGAGACGGAAGGGAGACGCAGGCCCTCGAGGATGAAGAAGTTCACGTGCGTCTCAACAAAGCGGCGCGCCTGCCAGTCGAAGGCGAGGCTGTTCATCAGCGCCAGGCAGGCGGCTGAGGCGCGCGGGGTGGAATCGAGGAAGGCGAGGTAGGGGGCTGAGTTTGTGAGGAAGTGCTCTGGCGGGATGAGACAACCAAGAACCGTGCGTGAATTGGTTCGCTGGGTCACGTCCTTGAAGGCGATTCTTGCTCGCGACAAGGTCCTTTCAACCGCTTGTCGTCGGATCGCGAGCGGGACTTCGCTGGCGAGCAGGGAGTCACCGCCAGGCCGTGGCTTGCGCGCCTTACTGAGTGCTGCTTCGCTCGCAGGGCAGACCCGCGCCTCGGCCCCATGGGGGTCGAACTGGTCGAAGCTCGCGCCCTTCCAGAGGGGTCGACCCACGGTCGCCCCCTCCCAGAGCCCGCCGTCGTTGGTCTCGTGGAACTCCGCCACAGGGAAGCATCGCCAGCGCTTACATCCATGTGGGAACGCCACGCCAGAGCGGAGCTTGGCGAGCAGGTCGCCCGCAGCCTGGCTCCGCAGCAGCGGGATCTCCAGCCGCGGCCCAAGCGCCCGGCGACGCAATAACCGCCCCGGCGCCTCGGTTTGACGACGAAACGCCTCGGCCGAGTCTGCTACCCCCGCGACTTCGAATTCTGCCTCCTCGTAGGCCGAGCCGCGTACGGCGAGGAGGAGGGCAACCGAGGACTGGGGATGAATGTCGAATGCCCACCTGCGGCGGTTGACTAGAAAGTCAATTCGGCTCGGCGGGGCGTGGTCGAACAACCAGCTTCGGAATCGCGCAGAGCCCTTCGCCATGAATACGTTGCGGGGCAGCACCACCCCGAGCGCTCCTCCAGCGTGCACGAGCTCTCGGTAGCGCTGGCAGAATAGCTTGTAGATGTCGGGGTCACCTGTCCCGCCCTCGTACTCGGCGGCGAAGTACTTCCGTAGCCGCAGCGCTTCGTCCTGTGCCGAAGCGAGTCGCTCAGAGAGCTCGGGCCGTTCGGCAAGTAGCTCTTCGACGGCCTGTGCCCTAGCGGCATCGGATATGCCTCGTCGGATGCCCGGTCGAAACAGTGCATAGAAGGACTGCTCCTCCACGGTGACCTCCTCCCACGGCGGGTTGCCCACCACCACGTCGAACCCCGGCCGCTCGCGGGCAAACACCTCGGCGAAGGCCAGCGGCCAGTGCAGCACGCGGTGCTCGCGCGCCAGCTCGCCGGCGCGATCGGCGAGCCGGGACTCGCCGCCCTCGACGACGTCTCGCCCGTGCTCGAGGGCCTCGTCGCGCGCCCCCTCGAGCCCCAGCCCCTCGGCGGTCCACAGGTCGAGCACGCGCTCCGCGCCGGCCACCGAGACGTGCAGCTGGCGGTCGGCCTCGCGGCTCGCTTCGACCTCATCCGGCGTGCGATCCTCGATCGAGCGCAGCCGGGCCGCCGCGCCCGCGGCCTCGCGCAGGGCGATCCCGAGCGAGTCGGCGAACAGCGGGATCTGGCCGCCGCCCGCCTCGGGCTCGAGCACCGCCTCGGGCCGGGCGACCCCCATCAGCGAGTTGCCCGTCTGCACGTTGTGGTCGAGGTAGGCGAGCGACAGGCCCGGCACGAACGAGCCGAGCCACAGCGAGACCTTCGCGATCTCCGCCCCCATGGGCGAGAGGTCCACCCCGTATATGCAGCGCTTGAGGACGAGCCGTTTGAGCAGCGCCGTGTCCTCCATGCCCGCGCCGAAGGTGCGGCCGGCCGCCGCCTTGAGCGAGTCGAGCGCCTCGCGCACGGCGGGAAGCGACAGCTCGCCGAGCAGGGTGGCGATGCGGTCGGCCAGCTCGTCGACGACCTCGACGAGGAAGTGGGCGCTGCCGCAGGCGGGGTCGAGCACGGCGAAGTCGAACAGCTTCTGCGCCGCTCGCGCCGGGTCGGTCTCCGCCAGGCGGCGCACCTCCTCCAGGTGGCGCTCGAAGGCGGGCCGCACCGACTCGCGTACGAGGTGGCGCACGAGCTCCGAGCGCGTGTAGTAGACGCCGCCGCCCTTGCGCCCGCCCTCGTTGGTCAGCCACAGCAGCTCCCCGGCGCGCACCTCCGGTGCGGCGGCGTCGCCGGCGGGCCGGTAGCGGTCGGCCTTGGCGTCGTAGCTGTAGTCACGGTCGGCGACCGAGAGGCGCAGGGAGAGCAGGCCCTCGTAGATGTGTCCGAGGTGCCCGACCTCGAGCCCCGAGAAGTCGGCGCCCACCCCGGGGTCCTCGGGATCGCGGGCGAGGGCGACGAGCGCTCGGGCGAGCGCGGCGTCGGGAACTCGCGCGCGCTCGAGGGTGCTCGCCCCGGCGAACCCGTCCTCGGCGAACAGCGCACCGTTGTAGGGCGGCACGCCCCACGCGGTCTGGCCGGTGCGCATCGCGTCGACAAGCGCCTGGACGTCGCGCCACAGGGTGGGAGCGCGCGGGTCCGCCGAGTCGAGCTCGGCCGCGGCGCGCTCGGCGATCCGGGTGAGGCTGCGCTGGCGGTAGGTCTCGTTGCCCATCGGCAGGTAGCCGGCGCTCTCGGCGTAGAGCAGGAAGAGCGCGCGGAAGACCCAGGTGAGCGCCGCGGCCTCGAGGTCCTCGCGCACGCCATCGTCGGTGAGGTCGAGACCCTCGGCCTCGGCCCAGCGACCCAGTTCCCTGCCCAGCACGGGCAGTACGTGCTCGCGCAGCGAGCGGTCGAGGCGACGGCGCAGGGCCGCGCCGTGATCGCGCGCGTCGACCATGAGCGAGTCGAAGCCACCCTCGACCAGGTACTGCGGCGAGAGCAGCCCGAGCAGCGGACGCTGCTCGGGCTCCAGCGCAGCGGCGTCCAGCTCGAGGTAGCTCGTGGCGGCGCCGCCCTCGTCGTCGGCCGCGCGCAGGAGGCGCATGCGGGTGCCCGCGGCGAGCATCCCGTAGCGCACGTTGTGCTCTGTGCAGGCCGCCAGCAGCGCGCCCTCGGGCAGCCGACCGTCGGAGTCGAGCCGCGCGAAGCGGTCGGCTGAGCGCTGGGGGTGCACCACGAGAGCGGGGCGACCTTCGGCCCGGGCGAGGTAGCCGCGGCGCGGGAGCTCGGTGAGCTCATACCCGAGCGCGGCGAGCACGTCGCGCCAGCTGCCGCGCGGCAGCCCCTGCGCGTGCCGGGTGAGGTGCGGCCAGCGGTCTGAGGCCGGCAGCCGGCGGCCGTAGAGGTACTCGGTGCCGAGCCCGCGGACCGCCAAGCCCGCGACGCCCTCGGTGTCGAGACGCTCTACTTCCTGGGCGACCTGGCGGACCGCTTCGAGCCGGTTCAGAGAAGCCGACCGGGTGACCAGCTCGAGCATCGACTCGGTGCGCACGCGGTGCACGAGGCCGTCGCCGCGCGGGCCGAGCACACGCAGCTTGCCGGGATCCTCGGGGTCGTCGGCGATCAGCACGAGCGGGGTGGCACCGCCGCCGGTGCGCCGCTTCCAGGCGGCCCTGAGCTTGCGCTCGTCCACCGCCCGGACGAGCCCGTATTCCACGCCGTTCACCAGCCGGCTCGAGTCGAAGCCGTTGGTCTGCGAGCCGGCCTCGCGACTGCCCTCGATGGCGGCCAGGCCGTCGAACAGCTCGGTGGCGTTCACCAGGCGCAGCTGGGGCAGTCGGGCACGGCGCGAGGCTACAAGAGGGGGCGGGCGGGATCGCACGCCTGCGAGGGGATCAGGTGCTGTGTGAAGGGTCTACGGGCTGGGGCCACAGCTGAGTGCTGGGGGTGCGACAAGCGTGTTACGCGCGAGGTGGCCACTGCTTCAAGCAGCGCCGGCTCGACGGGGGGAGCGCCTTCGGGACCGTTTCTGTCGCAGCCGGCAACGTTCGCGGGATCGCCGCCGCTCAGGCCGCATAACTGCGCCGCGCGAAGAAGGCATCCGGGGGGCTTGGGTCCCGGCGCTATCGCTCAGCGCCGGGAGGAATAGACATGGGGGAGCGGCGCTTGGCTACTGCTTCTACGCGAAAGCGCAAGCACAAGTAAAACCACAGCACGACCCGTCCTTGCCCAGGCAAGTGGCCGTTCTTGTTCTGCGTCTGAGTTCGTTGCCGACTTGGGCCGTTTTCACGCCGTGTCGTTTGACGTGCAACTATCGGGTTCGGCGGCCGGTCGGGAGCGAGGGAGCGATGCCGGGATCACAGGATGGCAAGCCGGGCCGGAGGCGTCGAGGCCGGTCGTTGTCGGCGCAGGAGAAGTACCAGCTCTGGCAGCAGCTGTTGACGGGGGGAGTTGACCCAGCGCGGGGCGGCGGAGCGCTGGGGTGTCGATCCGTCGACGGTCATGCGCATCCGCCGCGTCGGCTGCGAGGGGGCGCTGGGTGCGTTGGCGCAGTCGCGGCCTGGGCGCCAAAGCGCGAGCGGCGAGGATGTCGAGCTGGCCGCCGCGCGGTCAGAGATCGCCAGGCTGGAGGAGTGCGTCAAGGAGCAGGCGATCGAGCTGGTGGCGCTGCGGGGGGACCAAAGCACAAGAAGACCCGAGAAGCTGTAAGCCGTCTTAGGCGTCCCCTAGCTTGCTCCGCATGGCGCTGGACGTCGACGTGCGCGAGCACTTAGAGCAGGCTTTGGAGGGCCAGCCTGAATGGCTGGAGGTCCATACCCGCTTGGAGGGGTCGACGGCGAAGGGGGATGAAGAGCGTTACCGGCCCTTCGTGTTCGCCTTCGGCTACATGCTGAGAGAGCGGTCACGGCGGGCGCGGAGGGAGCGGGGAGAGGGCCCGTTTGGGTCGGCTATGAGCCATGGGGATTGGCAGTTCCCGCCGCCGCTGCAAGCGATTGAGCATGTCGATGTGGAGGCCTGGCAGGCGGCGGTGGAGGAGCTGGATGACGACGTGGCCTCGGCCCGCCTGAACGATCTGCTGTGGGAACGCAGAGCTTCTGGGCGCGCGGATTTGAATGCCCGTGCCGCCAGCGATGCCTACCTGGCCGTCTCCGCCTACGGTCATTGGCATTGGGTGGAGCGGTCCACCTGTCTGACCCGTGCCTTGGACCTAGCCCGGGCCGTGGGGGACCGGGGGCGGGTCGAGAACGTCGTGCGGACCGGCGTAGGGTTCGTGGAGCAGGTCCTGGGCTTGGAAGATCGCGCTCCGGGGCCAGCCATGGTCATCTTGCGCTCGTTCCTCGATCTAGACGAGAACCAGCAGCCGGCGGAACTGGTTGACCTGTTGGACATGACCAGCCAGCGCTGGGGCGATGACCCGCACATCTTCGAGGCGGTCAGCGACCTGCAGGCGCGCTTAGCCTCACCCGAGCGGCTGGCCGGGATCCGCCGCGCCCAAGTGGCGCGTTGGCGGGAGATAGCTAGCAAAGGGGACGCCATGCTGCGGGTGGCCTTTCTGGAGCGGGCGCTGGAGACGGCGCGGGTACATGGACTGACCGAAGAAGCGGATGACATCCGCCGCGAGCTTCAGGAGATCAGCCCTGATGATCTTGCACTGGAAACGATCACGTCTCAGGTTTCGCTGACCGGCGAGGAAGTGGGTGAGGTGGTCGATCAGCTGATTGACCAAGACTCATGGGAGCAGAGTCTGCGTCAGTTCGGGACTCAGGGGCCGCCCGGCGGCAGCCCGGAGGACATCGCCGATGGGGTACACAGGGAAGCGGAAGAGTTTCCGCTGACGCAGCTCTTCACCAAGAGCGTGATGGGCCACGGAACCGCGGCTTCAAGGTTGAAGGCGACGACTGAGGACCAGCGACGCAAACTCGACGAAGCCGAACGCCGTGCGTTCCACGCCAGCTTCTGGTCGATCCTGTTTGTCCGGGTCTTGCGGGAGATCCCCAAGCGCCATGGCCGACCGCCGCGTGAGGACATCACCGCATTCTTCAACACCGAACTGATCGGTCCAGTGCGCGCTGAGAGGATCGCCCGTGCGATGGAATTGTTCTGGGAGAGTCAGGCGGATGAGTGCGCGCACATTCTGGTGCCGCGACTGGAGTCGATCCTGCGGGACATGGCTCGTCGCGCCGGCCTCCCCATCATCCGTGAGCCCGTCGGGGATAAGCCGGGAGGAGTCCGCACGTTGGGGGTCTTGCTGCGAGAGCTTGGCGGCGCCATGCCCGAGCCCGGCTGGCACGCCTACCTGGTGAACCTGCTTACGGACGAGTGCGGGATAAACCTGCGCAACAGCATCGCCCACGGCTTGAAGGAGCAGATCGGACCGGGTGACGCGGCGCTGCTGATTCAAGCGGCTTGCTACCTGCAGCGATTGCGGGCGTCGCCAGAACAGCAGCAACACGACTCAGAGGCGAACCCGATGTAGAGCGCAGCAAGCCGCCTGAGCAGTCGGCCGGCTCGCTAGCGCTTCGCGCCGGTAGCGATAGCCAACACTGTCGGCGATGGCGCTACTGCTTTCACGCGAAAGCGAAAGCCGAGCTCCCGCACGGGCTCGAGTCGCAGCGACCGACCCGCCGATGCCCTAGCCGAGTGCCTCTTGAAGGCCCGACTGGAGGTCCTCCCTGGTCATCACCGGGGTAAGGGAGACGCTCGCC
>JBBSLY010000008.1:0-14138 GCA_038233455.1 Solirubrobacterales bacterium
GATCGCCGACGCGCTCAACGCCCACGGTCGGGCCATCAACGGCGCGCGGATCCTGGTCCTCGGCGCCGCCTACAAGGCCGACGTGCACGACACGCGCGAGTCGCCCTCCCTGCACATCATGCAGGACCTGCTGGCCCGTGGAGCTGACCTGCGCTATTGCGACCCGTGGGTGCCGACGGTACCTGTGGGCGACGCCGTCTATGAGAGCGTCGAGTGGAGCGCCGAGGAGGTGGCCGCCGCCGACTGCGTGGTCATGCTGACGCCGCACAAGCACTTCCTCGACGAGCGCCACTGGGAGCGGGCCAAGCTCGTGGTCGACACGCGCAACGTCATCCCCCCCGCCGCGCACGTGTGGAGGATCTGACGGCGCTCCACAGCACGTCCAGCAGCACCCCGAGCGGACGTGAGCGCCCGGCGCGCCCCAGGAACGGCGAGTCGAGCCGGGCCGCCAGCCCCGCCGCGAAGGCGTCGGCATCGATGGCGCGGGTCGCCTGGATGGCCCGCCGCTCGCTCGCCGCGCGTGGCAGCCAGGCGAGAACGTCGCCCCACGCCGCCACCTTGGGCCCCAGCCAGCCGCCCGCGGCCGCGACGCCCAGCAGCGGGAGCTCAGCGGCCAGCAGGAGCGGCGCCACGGCCACCAGCAACGCCGCCGGGTAGGTCCGCAGCACGGTCTTCCAACGGTTGGCCTCCAGCAGGCGCCACTTGGCCCGGCCCTTGGCGAACGCGTAGTCGTGGACCACGCGAGCGCCGGGCAGGACGCCGAACGGCGCGCCGGCGAGGCGCAGGCGGTGCGAAAGGTCGACGTCCTCGTGGTACATGAAGTAGTGCTCGGCGAAGCCGCCCAGCGCTCGCCAGGTGTCGACCCGGATGGCCAGGCAGGCGCCCGAGAGGAAGCCGCACGCGTAGGGCTGCGAGGGGATCGCGCTCGCCGGCTCCCCGCACCGCCCGGCCCAACTGAAGCCCAGGAAGTGCGACATGCCGCCGGCCGTGTTGACGTGCGTCCCGTCGCCCAGCAGGACCAGCCCCATCCACGCCTGCCACCCGGCCGGGGGCGCCCGCAGCGCCTCGAGGCAGCCGGGCTGGGGGACGGCGTCGGGGTTGAGCAGGAGCAACACCTCGCCCAGGGCGCCCGCCGCTCCCAGATTGACTCCGGCCGCGTAGCCCAGGTTGTCAGGAGGCTCGAGGAGCCGATCGACTGCGGAATGGCCGGCGACGCCGGCCGTCCCCCCGCGCGAGGCGAGGTTGTCGACCACCACGACCTCGTCGCCCGGTCCGCGCTGGCGGGCGAGCTCGTCCAGGAGCGCGGTCACCTCGCCCCCGAAGCACACGACGACGATGGTGAGCCGCACTACTACCGGCCCGGGGTCACGATCTCGACCCAGTCCCAGCGGGCGTCGGAGGCACAGAGCTCCGCAGCCTCGCCCGCCTCCGCCGTCTGCACGCGGGCCGGTGGCCCGTCGGGCGCGAGGATCACCGGACCGACGCGCGTCGTCGTGCCCTCGCCACCGAGCTCGTTGCCCGTGCCCGCCAGCAGTGAGCCGCCGCCTCGCACCACCTCGACGCTGTGCTCGCCCGCGTCGAGCTCGAGCCGGGCGACCGGCTCGGCCTGCTGGGGATAGTTGCCCCGCCAGCGCAGCGAGCCGACGCCCCGCCCGTCGACCAGGACGGTCACCTCGCGACCGAACGAGCCCCGCAGCCACAGCCCGTAGCGTCCACCCTCCGCCACGGCGACCTCGTAGCGCAGGCGCCCGGGCCCGCGCCCCAGCCAGAAGCTTCCGTCGCCCGGCATCCACTGCGGGGAGGCGCTGGCCGCGGTGAAGGACCGGCCGTCGGGCGCCGGGGCGTAGGCCATCCGTCCCCGCGAGCCGAGCTCGTCCAGGCGGCGCTCGATCGTCTCGCACACCGCCGGCGTGCGGTCCTCGAAGCCCGTTCCCAACGGCTGGTGCAGAACGACGAGCGGAGGGACGGCGCGCCGCTCCCACACCGCGTAGTGCGCCGTGCGCTCGCGCAGGGCGAAGTCGCTGGGCGGGCGGCTGGCCGTCGGGTCGCGACGCATCACGATGAGCCGGTAGCGCCGCAGCTCCTCGAGGGTGAAGTCGTCGAGGTCGCGAGCGAAGGCCACCTCCTGCATGGGTGCCTGGTCGCGCAGCGCGAGGCCGTCCTCCGGCGGGTTGACCAGGCCGAACGCCGGGACGTCGCGCAGGAGGTACTCGGCGAGCTCCTCGTAGACGGGCAGCAGCGCGGGCCCCTCGTCCTCGAGGCGATCGGCGATGTCGCGAAGCTCGGCCAGCCGCTGCGAGGGAGCAGGCGAGGCGTTGCGGTACTGCAGCGCGTTCCCGGCAAGGACGGCCACGGCGACGAGCGCTCCCGCCGCCAGCCCGATCGCGCGCAGTCGCCCGCCGCGGTGCAGCGCCGCGGCGCCCGCGAAGGCCAGCGCGACGCACAGCGGCGCGGTGGTGGTGATGGCCTTGAGCTCGGCCCACGCGCTCCCGAAGGCCACCACGACCGCCAGCCCGAGCGCGCCCGCCGCGCCCGCCGCGACCAGCCCCGTGTCGCTCCGGCCGTAGGCCCGCACGAGGCCGAGCACGGCAAGCACGAGCACGGCGGCGGCCAGCACCGCGGTCGGAGCGAGCGTGCCGGCGACGTCGAGGGGATAGCGAGGGGCGGGGGGCAGCCACGGACCGCTGCCTGCCAATGGCGGCCCGGGGCCGGCGAGGTTCCCCAGGTCGGGCGGGCCGCCCGAGGCCAGGACCGGGGCGAGCTTGACGGTGGCCAGCGCGATGGGCACGCCCACCACGACGACCGCCGCGGCGGCGAGCGCCGTCGCGCCGCCCGAGAGGCGCGGCAGCCGGCGGGCGCGCACCAGCCGCGGGCCCAGGACCACGGCCAGCAGGACCGCGATCCAGGGCACGACGCCCAGGCTGAACGTGCCCAGGCCGGCGACGACGGCCACGAACGCGGGGAGCGCGGCGCGCGCCGGCGAGACCTCCACGCGCGGGGCGACCAGCAGGGCCGCACAGAGGGCCACCAGCGCGGCGGCGGCCACCTCCTTGATGCCGCCGGTGAGCGTGTAGGCGTAGAGGATCGTCGGCTGGGCGGCCACGCCCGCGGCGATCGCGCGGCCCGGACGCCAGGCGATCGCGTCGCGCAGCAGGAACCACAGCGCGAGGCCCAGCATCGCGCCCGCGAACGCCAGGAAGGGCTGCCAGGCCCAGAGCGGGTCGAGGCGCGCGACCTGCGCGGTTGCGCCCAGCACGGCCTGCGCACCACCCGGGTACCCGGCGCCGAGGGTCCGCCCGACGACCTGGTCGAAGGACGACATCGCCGGCACCGGGATGGCGCGGCCGTCGGTGATGAACTGCTGGGCGAGGTCGAGCTGGAAGGCGATGTCGACGATGCGCACGTAGCCTGTGAGCCCGGCCTGGCCGGTGACCAGCACGGGCGCCGCGATGGCCAGGAAGGGCAGGAGCGCAGCTGCGAGCGGCCAGCCCCAGGTGCCGGCCGGTCGCGGCCGGCCGCGCAGGAGGAGAGCGAATCCGGCGACCGCCAGCACCACCAGCGCCGGCGCCGTAAGCGCAGCGGTGACCTCGAGGAAGGTGAGGATCACGCCGACGACCGTCAGCGTCGCGAAGCCGGCGGGCAGGATCAGGACGCGCGGGATCGCACCGCCCGCGACGCGGCCCAGGAGCAGCCCGCAGCCCCAGGCCAGGACGGCGAGGACCGCCGGGTAGATGAGCCATGCGTGGAGGAACACCGGCGTGGGAGCACCCTAGGCGCGGATACGACTCAGCCTTCGACGCCGGGAATCCGGTGGGCGGCGAAGTCGGCCAGCAGCGGGTCGGCGATGGCAACCCGCTCGCCGATCTCATGCAGGATCCCTCGCTCGAGGAGGCGAGCGCGTGCGTCACGCCCGGTCGTCTTGGCCAGCCCGAAGTGCGCGAGCGTACGCTCGCTGAAGAGTGGCGCTTCGTTCGCCGCCAGCGCAGCGAGCACCGCCCGCTCGGAGCGGTCCAGGGCATTCCAAGCGGCCTGAAGCGCATCGCGCGCTTCGTTACGGGTCGCATCAAGCGCCTCCCCGAACTCTTCGGCACCGGCCGGCTGGCCCGGCGAGGTCCGTTCCCAGAGGTGGTGGGCGAGCATCATCGCCCGCTGGGGGTGACCACGCGCGACGTCGAGGACCGGCTCGAGGGCGCTGCCCGCGTCCCGACCGGTCATCTCGAACCTCCCGTCCACGTGATCCGCAAGATCGGCATCGGCTAGGGGTGCGAGCGCGACCGGCTGCGCCTGCCCGTACAGCGGCCGCTCGCGATCGGCGAACAGAGCACGCATGAGGCCAGGATGGGAGCCGGCGTACAGGTAGCTCGCGACATCTCCGTGATGCTGTATCCGGCTGCGCACGAGTCCGTCAAGACGATCGCCGGCACCCAGCAGTTCCTGGAACTCGTCGAAGATCACCAGGGTCCTATGACCACTGCGCTGGTGCAGCCCTACCGGCAGGTCGAGCAGGTCACCGAGCGTGCGGGTCGCGTCGCCCTCCAGCCGCGGCTCGAGGTCCACCCCCACACCGCCGGGCGCCATGCGAACCCTCGGATTGAGCGCGCGCAGGAGAGCGACCGCCGTCCGGCGCAATGGTCCCTGAAGGCTGCTGCGGTAGGCCTGCTCGATCGTGATGGCGACATCGGCGATCGAGATCGCCCGGGAGAAGTCCACATAGACGCATGCCATCCCCAGCTTCTCGGCGTCGAGCTTGACGCGGTAGAGGAGACTGGTCTTGCCGTAGCGCCGCGGTGCGGACAGGCGACTCGCGTGCCCGCCCTCGGCGAGCTCGACGAGCTTCCGCGCCTCGGCATCGCGATCGATCAGCTCCTCGGGACGGACCGGCTGGCTGTAGACGAAGGGGTTGGGGATGGTGGGGAGAGGTCGTTGGTCGGACGGGCGAGCCGCACCATACAGTGCGGGTATTCCGCACCATACAGTGCTGGAAGGCCGCACCCGTGGCGTGAGGCATTATCGTCTCTCCTCGAGCACCGCTCTCGGGCGCGCCCTCGCGGCCGCAACCTCAGCGAGCCCGCCGCGTCCTAGGGCCAGACCGTCACCATGAGCGCCCACGCCAACAAGAACCTCGCCGTCGTCCCGGCCTTCAACGAGGCCGCCACGGTGGCCGGCGTCGTCGACCGTCTGCACGAGGTGCGCCCCGACTTCGACGTGCTCGTGGTCGACGACGGCTCGCTAGACGCCACCGCCGCCATCGCCGAGCGCGCCGGGGCGCGGGTGCTGCGCCATCCCTACAACCTGGGCATCGGCGGCGCCGTCCAGTCGGGCTTCCTCTTCGCCCGCGAGCACGGCTACCGCCACGTAGTCCAGGTCGACGGCGACGGCCAGCACGAGCCCGCCGAGATCGACCGCCTGTTCGCGGTGATGGACGAGCATCCCGACGTGGACGTCGTCTGCGGCTCGCGGTTCCTGAGCCCCGACATGCGCTACCCGGCGCCGATCAGCAGGCGCACGGGGATCCACGTCTTCGCGCTGCTGCTGTCGCGCCTGGTGGACGGACGCGTCAGCGACCCCACCTCGGGCTTCCGGCTCTACAACCGGCGCGCGATCGAGCTCTTCGCCCGCGACTACCCCCATGACTTTCCCGAGGTCGAGGCGGTGCTCATGCTCCACCACCACCGGCTGCGCATGCTTGAGGCGCCGGTGCGCATGTACTCCCGCGGCGGCGGGGCCTCGTCGCTCAACGCGGGCAAGTCGGCCTACTACATGATCAAGGTGCTGCTGGCCCTGTTCGTCGGCCTCGCGCGCCGGCGGCCCGTCCCCGGCCCCGGCGAGGCCGGGCACGCGATGGCGAGCTGAAGCGGATGGATCCGCGCATCCAGATCCTGTCGATCATCGGCGCGGCCGGCCTGCTGCTGGTCGTCCTCGAGCTGGTGCGCCGCCGCGCGCTGCTGGAGCGCTACGCGCTGCTGTGGCTGTTCAGCGCGCTGGGCCTGCTCGTGCTGGCCATCTGGCGCGGCGGCCTGGAGCGCCTGGCCGACGTGGCCGGCATCGCCTCGCCGCCCAACGCCCTGTTCCTCCTGGCCTTCGGCGCGATCCTTGTCCTGCTGCTGCACTTCTCGGTCGCCGTCTCACGGCTGGCCGACCGCTCCAAGCTGCTGACCCAGCGGGTGGCGCTGATGGACGAGCGGCTGCGCGAGCTGCAGCGCGCGTCGGACGAGGCAGGAAAGGAGCCGGCGGAGGCGAGCCCGACCGTTAAGAAGGTGCTCGACCGCGCCGCGAGGCGCCCTGGACGGGCCGGGGTGTCAGCCGTCGAGGTGCTCGAGGAGACCCATCGAGAGCGCGAGGACCGCTGGCAACATCCGGGCTCGTGATCGTTGTCGACTGCGCGGATGTGGTCAACGGCCGCGTCGAGTCCGCTAAGCCCGCACCGATGCCACCGCGAAGGGATCGCTCACGCAAGCATCGCCGCGACGATCAGCCTGAGGCCGGTGTCGCCGCGCGGGGCGTGGGCAGAGCCCGCAGCAGAACCTCAGGCAACTGTGTGCTGGCCTTCCAGAACTCCAATGCGACAAGCTCCCCCGTGCGTTCGTCGACCTCACGCAGACCCCACGGCTCCGGATGCCCGACCGCGTGGGCCCCGTCAAAGGCAGGGAAGACCAGCCACGCGATGTCAGCGGAACGGTCGTAGTGCCCAGCAAGACCCATGGCGTAGAGGCTACCCGGCCCTCCGCCACACCGTGACGATCCTCGCGTACGCCGCTTCGCCGTCAGCCGGCCAGTCGTAAGCGACGACAAGTCGGCCAACCCCGAGAAGCCAGTCGGCCTCTCCAACGTTCACACGACGTCGATTGTGCTGAGTCAGCAGTAGCGCCTCGACATCCGTGGGGACCCATCCCACACGCTGGGCCTTATCGAACGCGTGCTCGGTCCATACGATGATGCTGGGCCCGGTGACCACCAGGTCAGCGCCCCGAGCCCCACAGCCGCCGCTGCAGCGCCAGCTCCAGCCGCGCGGGCACCGGCCGCGGGCCCCAGAAGAAGCGGTAGACGCCGCGCCCGACCAGGCCGAGGTCGCTCTCGGCGGCCAGCCGGCGCCGCGAGGACCGGGTGTAGAGCCCGGCGTGCTTGGCACGCAGGGCGCGGTACCAGCGGTGGTAGGCGGGGCGGGCGGCGGTCGCGTAGATCGTGCCGGGGTGGCGGCGGTACTCCAGCGCCGTGGCGTCCACCCGATGCCCGCGCCAGCCGTGGGCCAGCGCGTGCAGCCACAGCTCCCAGTCCTCGTAGCCCGCGAAGGCGGGGTCGTAGCCGCCGGTCTGCTCGTACAGCTCGCGGCGCACGAGCGCGGTCGCGCCGATGGTGTGGCGGTAGAGGAGCTTGAACGGGTCGTAGGGCGGCATCGTCAGCTCGCCCTGCCAGTCGCCGAAGAAGCGCATGCGCCCGTAGGCGAAGCCCAGTCGCGGGTCGGCCTCCAGCGGGCGGCGCACGGCGCGCAGCGCGCCCGGAAGCAGGCGGTCGTCGGCGTCGAGCGGGAGCACGAACGGCGTGGCCGCCGCCGCAACGCCCGTGTTGCGCGCCGCCGCGAGCCCGCCGTTGGCCTGGCGCACGAGCTGCACCTGCGCCGGCAGCGCGTCGAAGGCGGCGAGGGTGTCCGGGCGGGTGGAGCCGTCGTCGACGACGACGATCTGCGGCGCCCCGCCCTCCTGGGCCAGCAGGCTCCCGATGGACTCCTCCAGGAAGCGGCCCTGCTCGTAGCACGGGACGACCGCGGTGACGTCGGCGTGCTCGCTGCGCTCCACCGCAGGCATGCTCGCAGGCACCCCCGGGGGCTAGGATCGCCGGCGGTGCGGGCGTCCGAAGACCAGAGGTCAGCTCGGCCGACTCACGGCGCCGAGACGGTGCGCACGTGGGCCCGCCGTCTCGCGTTCGCCCTCGCACGCGCCCTGCATGGTCTGCGCCTCGCGGGCCTGGCCTTCCGCGCCTACGAGCGCCTCGCGGCCACGCAGCTTCGCGGCGAGAAGGAGATGCCCACCGACGGCTTAGCGGTCCCGCCGCCTCATCTTCGCGTCCTGGTCGCGGGTGGCAGGTCGCAGCGGGCCTTCCTGAGCAGCGGAGCGCAGGCGGCAGCCAGCATCCGCGCCATCGTCGACGCCAGCGGACAGCACCTGACCGAGCTCGATGCCGTCCTCGACTTCGGCGTCGGCTGCGGCCGGATCGCACGCCACTGGCCCAGCGACGGGCCGGCCTGGCACGGCAGCGACCACGACGAGCGCCTGGTCGCGTGGTGCCAGGGGAACCTCGCGCACCTCCAGATGACCCGCAACGGCGTCGCTCCCCCGACCGGGTACGGCGACGCGAGCTTCGACCTCGTATACGCGATATCGGTGTTCACCCACCTGGACGAGGAGCTGCAGCATCGGTGGGTGGCAGAGATGCAGCGCCTGCTGCGCCCCGGCGGTCGGCTGATCTTCACGACCCACGGTGACGCGTTCCGTGGACGGCTGCGAAGGCACGAAGCGCAGCGCTACGAGCGTGACGAGCTGGTCGTGCGCTTCGCGGCCGAGCAGGGCTCGAACCTGTGCTCGGCGTTCCACCCGCGGGGATGGGTGACGCAATGCCTCGGACGCTCTCTGGGCTCCATCGAGTTCATCGCCGCCGGAGCGCCGGGGCTGGGCCGCCAGGACATCTGGATCGCCCGTCCGTGATCGCCCGCCGCCTCCTGCTGGTCGCCCAGATCGCTCCGCCCTCACCACTGTCGGGCGCGCGGCGGATCGCCGGGCTGACCCGCCACCTGGCGCGCCTGGGCCACGAGGTGACGGTGCTGACGTCAGTGGTCTGCGGCTCGGGGCCGGTACCGGGCGCAGCGCGCACCGTGCGCGCGCGGGACCTGATGGTGAGCCCGCTGAACTGGCGCCGGGCCAACTTCCAGGCGCTCCAGGGAGGCTCCGAGGCCGCCTACGACGCACGCCCCAGCGTTCTGGCCTCGATCACCGTACCCGATCTCGAGGTCGTCGGGTGGCTGCCCTTCGCGCTGCCGGCGGCGCTGCGCATCGTGCAAGAGGGAGGGATCGACTGCGTGGTCACCAGCAGCCCGCCACGGTCGGGGCACCTGGTCGGCCTCGCGCTGCATGCGCGGGGCGTGCCGTGGGTGGCGGACTTCCGCGACGGCTGGAGCTTCGACGTGCCCGACCGCCCCCGCTACCCGCTGCGGGCCCAGCGCGTGCTCGACCGCACGCTGGAGCGTGCCGTCGCCCGACGCGCCGACGCGCTGACCGCCGTGACCGACCCCATCGCCGAGGATCTGCGCGACCGCTTCGGGGGGCAGGCCACGACCATCACCAACGGCTTCGACCCGCTCGAGGAGGTGGCGCCCGACGCCTCCTCGCTACTGCGACCCGGGCGCGTGTCGCTTGTCTATACCGGCAGCCTCGCTTACGGCGGGTCGCATCCCGACAGCCTGCTGGCCGGCGTGCGCCGGCTGGTCGAGGAGCGACCCGAGATGGCCGCGTCGCTCGACCTCGTCTTCGCCGGCGCACTGGGTTCGGGAGAGCGCACCGCGATCGAGGACCCCGCGCTCGGCGGCGTCGCACGAACCGTGGGCGCGCTCTCGCGTCCCGACACGCTTGCGCTTCAACGCGCGGCGAACGCTTTGCTGATCCTCGCACCCGACCGGCGCCCGAGCGTGGCGACGGGGAAGCTCTACGAGTACATGGCGGCCAGGCGACCGATCCTCGTACTCGGCGCGCGCAGCGCGGCGGCACGCATCGTGCGCCGAGCCGAAGCCGGCCTCGTCGTCGCCCACGACGAGTGCAGCGCGGTCGCCGCCGCGCTGGACGCCGTCGTCGCCGGGCGCCTGCCCGCACCGACCGCCGAGGGCGTAGCCCGATTCTCCTACGAGCAGCTCGCTGAAGAGCTCTCCTCGGTGGTCGCGGAGGCGATCTCGCGGCGCAGGTGCCCGCGATAGCCTCATCGGGTGAGCCGCTCGCGCCTGCTCGTCATCTCGCTGAGCGACCTCGCGCGCGACCCCCGCGTCGACCGGCAACTGCGTGCCCTGCGCTCGAGCTACGACATCGTCGCCGCCGGGCTGGGTCCGCCGAGCGTCCCGGATGTGGACTACATCGACCTCAACGCGCCCGCCTGGCGACCGGCCGCGCTGGCCAACCAGATGGCCGGCGCTACGCGCATGCTGGCCCGCCGCTACGAGCGTGCGTATTGGGGCAACCGCCTCCTGAGCGAGGCACGCCGCCGGCTGGCCGACGTGCACCCCGACGCCATCATCGCCAACGACGTTCCCGCCCTCCCGCTGGCCCTCGCCGTCGCCGATGGCGCGCCGGTCATGCTCGACGCCCACGAGTACGCACCGCTGTGGTTCGAGGACCGCCGGCTATGGCGCACCGTCATGCAGCCCTACATGACCGCGTTGACCCGCCGCTACGTACCCCGCGTGGCCGCCATGACGACGGTCGCGCCGGCGCTGGTCGACGCCTACCGCGAGCTCACCGGCATCGAGGCCACGGTGGTGACCACCGCGCCCGAGTACCACGACCTGCGCCCGCGACCCGTCGACGGGCAGATCCGCCTGCTCCACCACGGCGTCGCCAACCGCTCGCGCCACCTCGAGCGCACGATCGAGCTGATGAAGCACCTCGACGACCGCTTCACGCTCGATCTCGTCCTGGTCGAGCATGAGCCTCGCTATCTGCGCCGCCTGCGCCGCCTCGCCGCTCCCGATCCGCGCATCCGCTTCCTCGACCCGGTACCCATGCGCGACATCGTGCGCTTCGCCAACGCCTACGACGTGGGCGTCTTCCTCCTGCCCCCCAGCAACTTCAACTACGCCAACGCGCTGCCCAACAAGCTCTTCGAGTTCATCCAGGCGCGCCTGGCGGTGGCGATCGGTCCGTCGCCGGAGATGGCGCGGGTGGTGCGGGAGTGGGAGTGCGGCATGGTGGCGGCGGACTTCGAGGCCGCGTCGCTGGCGGCGCGACTGCAGACGCTGGACCCCGCGACGCTCGCCCGGGGCAAGGAGGGCTCTCACGCCGCGGCGAGCGAGCTCACGGCGCAGGCCAACGCGCGCCTGCTGCATGACCTCGCCGACCGCCTGGGCGGCCAGCGGGCAGCGACGCGCTCATAGCTGCGCGCCAGTCGGCCGGGTCCTCAGCGCCCGCTCGCGCACGGCCACAAGCCGCGTGCGAGCCACGTCGCTCGTCGCGACGGCGAGGCCCTCGTCGACCGCCTGAACCGCGGCCGCCTGCTCGCCCGCCCGCAGCAGCACATGGGCGAGGGTCACCCGCGAGTCTCGGCGACGAACGCCTCGGCCTGGTAGGCCGGCACGCAGAGGGTCACGGTCGGTCGGCTCATGCAGGCACGGGATGCCGCGCTCGAGCGTCGGCCGCGATGCGCTCGGCCACCAGGCGCGCGAAGCGTGGCGCCATGGTCAGCTTCCCCGTGTCGATCGAGTGATATCGCCCGTAGGAGCGCACGCCGATCGCCTGACGCTCGTGCACCTCGCTGGCCGGGTCGCGGATGTCGGTCGAGCCCCACGAGAAGATCTCACCGCCCTCCAGCGGTGCCGCTTCGGGGAGCAGCTCGACGCCGCGCAGCGCGGGAAGAAAGCCACCCAGCGCGCGGACGATGGCTGTGCGGATCGACGGATCGATCGTTCTCACGGCGGGCGGGCGCAGCTCCTGTGACCACCCAATGCGGCCGGCCGGGTACCACGAGAGGTAGATGCGTCCGTTGGGAAAGACCACGCAATCACCCAGCTCGCCTACGACGAGCGTCGCGCAGGGCGGGGTCGCCGCCAGGGCGCTGGCGGTGGTGAAGATCGCCACTTTGTGGCGCCACAGATGCTGCCGGCCAGGCGCCGGGACACCGGCGGTCCGGTCGAGGAACAGGAGGCTGTCCCAAGAGGCGTTGACCACGTGACCGGCCGTCTCGCGCGCAGCGCTCCCGTCCGGGCGGACGGTCGAGACGTGGAGACGGTCCGCTCCACTGTCGATGCTGGCGACCTCGTGCTCGCAGCGAACCTCGATGCGCCCGCTCGCCTCTACCGCGCCCGCGAGCGACACGCAGAGCACGCTCGTGTCCAGCGCGCGCTCGTCAGTCGCGTAGGCGGCCGCGACCGCGCTGGTGTCGTAGGCCGCTTCGAGCTCCTTCGTGGAGAGAGCCCGCACGGCCGGGGCGTCGCGGCCGAGGTAGTCGGCGCCGTTGGCGGCCATCAGCGCCGTGGCCTGTTGCGTAGCTGACGAGAGATGCGCGCCGACGCGCAGCGGATCGACCATCGACCCGCGCGCCACCGCGTAGGTGAACGGCGTGGACAGGGCGCGCTCGAGCTCCTGGCTGCTCAGGAGGCGGCGCACGAAGGGGCCGAACTCCAGCGCTCCCCGGGCCATGGTCAGGGCGGTGCGATCGACCCGATCCTTGGCGTAGGTGTAGCCCAGATGGATCTTCCCCTCGTTCCAGAGCGACGCCCGGCCCAGGAGAGCGGCGTCACGTTCGAACAGGACGACCTCGGCGCCCCGCTCGGCGAGCTCGAGGGCCGCGCAGCAGCCCTGGATGCCCCCTCCGATGACGGCCACCCGCGGCCGCGCGGCGATCGCGCCTGCTGGTCTCATCCCGCGACCACCTCTCCGAGAGCCGTTCACGCAACGACGCTGCGGCGACTATACCCTGGGCCATGGACCCCTCGCTCATCGCCTTCGGCCTCGCGGTCGGCCTGCTGGTCGGGGCGACGGGCGTGGGCGGCGGGTCGCTGATGACGCCGCTGCTCATCCTGTCCTTCGGCGTGGCCCCCACGGTGGCCGTCGGGACGGACATCGCCTACGGCGCGCTGACCAAGACCGTCGGCGGCTGGCGCCACGCGCGTATGGGCACGGTGGACGCGCGCCTGTGCGCGTGGCTGGCCGCCGGCAGCGTCCCGGGCGCGCTGCTTGGCGTCCTCATCCTCGAGCGCCTCAGCGGCGACGAGCAGCTCACCGGCCTGCTGGTGCCGATCGCCGTCGCGGTCCTCGTGACCGGAATCATCATGCTGATCCGGGCGGTGGCGGGCCTGGCCGCCCGCACGCGGCAATCGATGGCCGACACCACCCGCGCCCGGGTCTCGGCCGTCCTTCTCGGCCTCGTCGCCGGCGTGGTGATCGGGCTGACCTCGGTGGGAAGCGGTGCGGTCATCGCCGTTTTGCTCGTGCTGGTCTTCGGCCTAGCGCCACGCCGCGTGGTGGGGACCGACATCGCGCACGCCGCGGTGCTCTTGTGGGCCGCTGCCATCGCGCACCTCGCCGTGGGCAATGTCGACCTCGCGCTGGCCGGGACGATCTTGCTCGGCTCGGTGCCAGGGGTGTTGCTGGGGAGCCGCCTGGGGCTGAAGATGCCAGAGCGCGCCATCCAGCTCGCGCTGGCCACGGTGCTGGTCGGCGCGGGGCTGGCACTGCTCTCGGAAGCCGGTCTCGGGCTGCCAAGCGCCATCATCCTGGGTGTGCCAGCTTTGTGCGCGGCCATCACCGGTCTCTACCTCGCCCGTCGCCACCGGCGCGCGGCCAGCCGCCGATGAGCGAACGGGGCCTGCTGCGCCTGGCCACCGCGGGCTCTGTCGACGACGGCAAGTCGACCCTGATCGGCCGCCTGCTGCTGGACAGCAAGCAGATCCTCGTGGACCAGATGGAGGCCGTCGAGCGCGCCAGCCGGGCCCGGGGCGACAGCTACGTCGACCTGGCACTGCTGACCGACGGCCTGCGCGCCGAGCGCGAGCAGGGCATCACCATCGACGTCGCCTACCGCTACTTCACGACCGACCGGCGCAGCTTCATCCTGGCCGACACCCCGGGCCATCCGCAGTACACCCGCAACATGGCCACCGGGGTGTCCAACGCCGACCTGGCTCTGATCCTCGTCGATGCGCGCAAGGGCGTGATCGAGCAGTCGCGACGCCACGCGTTCATCGCCTCGCTGATGGGTGTCCCCCACTTCGTGGTGTGCGTCAACAAGATGGACCTCGTCGACTTCGACGAGGCTGTCTTCGAGCAGATCTGCGACCAGTTCCGCGAGTTCGCCGCTCGCCTGGAGGTCCACGACACGACGTTCATCCCCGTGTGCGCGCTCGACGGCGACAACGTGGTCGAGCCATCACCACGCATGCCCTGGTA
>JBBSLY010000009.1:0-13434 GCA_038233455.1 Solirubrobacterales bacterium
CAGGTCGTTGCCGCCGTGCTCCAGGGCGTTGTCGCACAGCTCGCTGATCGCCATGTGCATCGCGTCGCCCCAGGATTGGAACGGGTACGTCTGTCGCTGAAGCAGGTCGACGGCCTGGCCTGCCACGTTCTCCACCGCCACATGGCCTTGGAAGGCGACGATCGGCAGGACGTCCTCGAGCCGATCCGGTCGAGGGTCAGGCAGAGCGAGCACGTCGGGCGCGAGACCTGCTGCTGCGCCCAGGTCAGCCAAGCGCTGCGCGGCACCCGCGTCGTTCGGTCCCAGGACACGTACGTGGTGGCCGGCCAGGCTGTGCCAGTCGATGAACACGCGGAGGCGTAGCGCGAACATCGGATGGCAGCCGCGCATCCGCGAGAGGTCTACGACGATCGGCGACTCGAGCTCGCGGGCGAGCGGCAGCGCGCCGCGGAAGCCGTCGTCACCGCAGGTGCTGCCGAGCTCGATTGGAGTCCTCACACACCGATCATCCATCCGGCACCTGTCGGAAGGGGACTGGGATGGCGGGACCAAGTTTCTGAGAGTCTCTTCCTACAGGGGGGTCGCGCGCCGGCGGCGAGCGGGCGTCAGGCCCGCGCCATCCCCGGCGACACAAGCATCCACATGCCTCACGACCTCATCGGCAAGCGCATCCGCCTGAAGGGCCACTTCGTCGGCGCCGTGCGCCTCGAGGGCATCGACGACCTCGGCGGCGCCTACCTCCTGCGTGTGCGAACGGCCAAAGGCTCGCTCGACGAGACCACGATCACCGCCGACGAGCTCACCAACGGCGCCCTCGAACACGTCGACCAAGGCAAGGAGCTTGTCGAGGGCGGCAGCTTCTTCGACGTGATCGAGGCCCACCGCATCGCCCACGCCTACGCGCACGACCCCAACTTCGCGGTCAGCATGTCCGGGGTCCGCGGGCTGCCGCACCAGATCGTCGCCGTCTACCGCCACATGCTGCCCCAGGCACGGCTGCGGTTCGTGCTGGCCGACGATCCCGGCGCCGGCAAGACGATCATGGCCGGCCTGCTGGTCAAGGAGCTGCACCTGCGCAGCGTCGCCGATCGCGTGCTCGTGCTCTGCCCGGCACCGCTCACGGTGCAGTGGCAGGAGGAGCTGCACGAGAAGTTCGACGAGAGCTTCAAGCTGATCGACTCGCGTGAGGCGAAGTGGCAGCTCGGTGGCAACCCGTGGCAGCAGAACAACCGCTGCATCGCCTCGGTCGATTTCGCCAAGCGCGAGGAGATACTCCCGGACCTCCTGCGAGCGGACTGGGACCTCGTGATTCTCGACGAGGCCCACAAGTGCTCGGCCGTCAGCCGCTACGACCCGCAGGAGGGTCGCGACCGCCTCGACCGCACCCAGCGCTACGCGCTCGCCGAGGAGCTGTCGCGGCGCACCGAGCGCCTGCTGCTGATGACGGCCACGCCACATTCCGGCGACCGCTCCCGCTTCCTGAACTTCCTCAAGCTGCTCGACCCCGACCAGTTCTCCGACCAGGACCTCGCCGCCGAGCAGATCGGCCGCGACGACAGTCCCTACTTCCTGCGGCGGGAGAAGGAGAACCTTCAGGACGAGTACGGCCAGCCGCTGTTCGTCCCGCGCGAGGTGCTCACCCAGCCGTTCTCCCTCAGCGCGCCCGAGCTCCAGCTCTACGAGGCGGTCACCGAGTACATCCAGCAGTTCCTCGGCCAGATGGGGGGCGGTCGCGGCAACGCCGTCGCGCTCGCCCGCACGGTGCTCCAGCGCCGTTTGGCCTCCAGCCTCGGCGCCATCCGCTCCTCGCTTCGCAAGCGCTCCGATCGCATCGCGGATCGCATCGAGGAGGTCGAAGCGCTTCCCCCGGGCGAGCGCGCCGCCCGCCTGGCGGACCTCCGCCTGATGGACGCCGTGGACTCAGAGCAGGACTCCGACGACACCACCGAGGACGAACAGGACGAGGCCGCTTCAGGTGTGGTGGTCGCGGACACGCTCGACGGCATGCGCGTAGAGGTCAGGCGGCTGGAGCAGCTTGTGGACCAGGCGGACAGGACCATCGCGGTGGGTGAGGAGGCCAAGCTCACGGCGCTTCGCAACTGTCTTGAGCGAGCGGAGCTGACCGAGCTGTGCGACGGCCGCGGCAAGCTGCTGATCTTCACCGAGCACCGCGACACGCTCGACTACCTGGTCAAGCACCTGGAGGACTGGGGCTACTCCGTCTGCTCGATCCACGGCGGCCACCCGCCCGTCACCCGCAAGGGGATCCAGCAGGACTTCCACCAAACCAAGCAGGTCTGCGTGGCCACCGAGGCGGCCGGCGAGGGGATCAACCTCCAGTTCTGCCACCTGATGATCAACTACGACCTGCCCTGGAACCCCGTGCGCCTGGAGCAGCGGATGGGGCGCATACACCGCATCGGCCAGGAGTCCACGTGCATCGTGTTCAACCTCGTCGCCGAGAACACGGTCGAGGGCAAGTTGCTCGGCCGCCTGCTGGAGAAGCTCGACGACATGCGCGAGGACCTCGGCGGCCGGGTCTACGACGTGGTGGGGGAGATTCTCCAGCGCGGCGGCCTGGACTTCGAGCGCCTGCTGCGCGATGCGCTGCTCAACCCCAAGCGCGTCGACGAGGGCGAGCGCGAGATCGCGAGCATCGACCCCGCTGCGCTGAAGGCCTACGAGCGCGACATCGGGATCGCCCAGGCCACTAAGCAGGTCGACTTGGCGTGGGTGAGAAAGCGAGACTGGAAGTCCGAGGAACGCCGGTTGATGCCGGAGTTCGTCGATCGCTTCTTCCGCCGGGCGTGCACTCAGGTCGGGGTCCGCCTGGAGGAGCGCGCCGACGGGCTGCTGAGGATCGAGAACGTGCCACGGGCGCTCACCGCCGACCGGCTCAAGGCCGTCAAGCGCCTGGGTCGTTCGCAGCAGACCTACCGCAAGCTCACCTTCCGCAAGGAGCAGAAGGCGCGCGCCGAGCACGAGGACGCCGTGCTGCTCTCGCCGGGCCATCCCCTGTTCGCAGCGGTGGCGGAGGCGATGCTCGAGCAGCTCGCGGGCTTCGAGGGCGCCACCTCGCCGTTCATCGCCCCTTGGGCCGACGAGCCCTATGCGATCCACTTCTTCGTCCACCGGGTACAGGGGCTGGCGATGGATGGGCAGCCAGAGGACGTGTTCGCCGAGCTGGTGGCGGTCACCGAGGGGCCGGACGGGTTCGAGCTGATCTCCCCCGACATCCTCCACGACCTCACCCCGGCCGACTTCGGGCCGCGCGAGATCGACCCACCCGACGGCGACGAGGTGCAGCGCGCGACCAACTACGTGCGTACGAGCGTCCAGCAGGACGAGGTGGGCGCCCAGCGCGAGCAGCGGCTCGAGCAGGCGCAGCTGCGGGCGCGCTACCTGGAAGAGTCGATCGATGGGCAGCTCGCGCGCCTGCAGGACAAGTGGGCCG
This sequence comes from Solirubrobacterales bacterium, assembly GCA_038233455.1. Classification (GTDB taxonomy): domain Bacteria; phylum Actinomycetota; class Thermoleophilia; order Solirubrobacterales; family Thermoleophilaceae; genus JAAYBF01. Next base: position 3,434 of record JBBSLY010000009.1, read on the forward strand.
AGCTCGACGAGCGGGTCTACAAGGGCGACGACGCCTCCTCCTTGGCGCGCGACGAGGCGCAGCGGCGCATCGACGACCTCGAGCGCCGCAAGCGGGACAAGCTGCTGGCGTTCGAGGCGCTCGGCATCGTGCGCGCGGGACCGGTGCAGTACCTCGGCACCGCGCTCCTGAACCCCTGGCCGGGGCCGGAGGAGCCGGCGGTCACGGCGATGAAGAATGATCCCGCCGTGGAGCTGGCGGCGATGGAGTGGGCGATGCAGGCCGAGCGCGACGCCGGCTGGGAGCCCGACGACGTGTCGCACTTCCGCGACGGCCGCGGCTTCGACATCCGCAGCGTGCGGCGCGACGAGCAAGGCCGCGAGCAGGTCCGGCGGATCGAGGTCAAGGGCCGGGGTCCGAGCAGCGGCGACGTGTCGCTGTGCCGCACCGAGTGGATCGCGGCCAACCGGCATCGCGACAGTTTCTGGCTCTACGTGCTCTACGGCGCCACGTCAACGTCGCCGCGTGGCATCCAGATCCAGGACCCTGCGGCCACCCTCGGATCGGATGTCAAGCGGGTGGATTCCGTCACGACCTATTACATCCCTGGCGAGGCGATCGAGCGGGTGGCGGGGTGAGCGACGACAGGCGGCTGATCGAGGACTTCATCCCGATTGAGGCGATCAACGAGGTCGCCCAGCGCGAGAAGATCGGCCACGCGGCGCTGCACCCTCGCAAGCTGCATCTGTGGTGGGCGCGTCGGCCGCTCGCCGCGGCCCGCGCGGCCGTGTTCGCAACACTGATCCGTGCCGACGACGCCACCGAGCACGAGCGCTCGGCCGCCTACTTCAAGTCGCTGTGCGCCTGGGGCGCGTCGGACATGGCGATCGCGCAGGCGCGCAAGCGAGTCCTGGAGTCCAACGGCGGCGAGCCACCGCGGGTGCTGGACCTGTTCGCCGGCGGCGGCGCGATCCCGCTGGAGGCCCAGCGCCTCGGCTGCGAGGCCACGGCGGTGGAGCTCAACCCCGTGGCGCACCTGATCGAGCGCTGCATGCTCGAGTTCCCCCAGCGCTACGGCCCCGAGCTGGCCGACGACATCCGCAAGTACGGCGCGCGCTGGGTGGAGGGGGCGTGGGAGCGCGTCGGGCACCTCTACCCGCGCGTGCGCGAGGTCGCGGAGGAGCAGCTCGACATGTCTGGCGATGCGTCGGACGATCGCGCTGCCGGTCGGCCGATCGCCTATCTCTGGACCCGCACCGTCCCCTGTCCGAACACCGAGCGCGCGGCGCACGTGGTGCCGCTCGTGCGCCAGACCTGGCTGGCGAAGAAGAAGGGCCGCCACGTCGCGCTGAAGCCGGTGGTCGACCGCGACGCGCTCGAGGTCGGCTGGGAGGTGGTCGAGGGGTCTACGCCAGAGGCGCTCGGATTCGACCCCGCGGGGTTCTCCACGCGCGGGCGCACGTCGTGCCTCGCCTGCGGCGCGGCGGTGGACGCCAAGTACGTCAAGGAGCAGGGCAAGGCCGGCCGGATGGGGACCATGCCGCTCGCGGCGGTCCTGGTGAAGGAGAGCGGCCGCGGGCGGGACTACGTCGCGGCGGGCGACTACCCGGACCCGGACCTGGAGCAGTGCGAGGCGGTGCTGGCGGGTCTCGAGGTCGAGCCGCCGGACGAGCCGATGACACAAGACGGCGGCCGCTGGTTCCAGCCGCCGCTCTACGGCCTGACCCGCTTCCGCGACCTGTTCACGCCGCGCCAGCTCGCGACCCTGTGCTCCCTCGCCCAGGGCGTCCGGGAGGCTCACGAGGAGATGGTGCGGGACGGGATGGAGGAGGAGCGGGCGCGGGCCGTGGCGACGTACCTGGGGCTGACAGTCAACCGGGTCGGCGACCGACTCAGCTGCCTCTGCCATTGGCACAACTCCGGACAGAAGGTGGAGAACACGTTTGCCCGACAAGCCCTACCGATGGTGTGGGACTTCGCTGAGGCCAACCCCTTCGCCGGGTCGCTCGGAGATGTTCAGACATACGTCGACAACACGGCGGAGATCGCCGCAGCTCTAGCTCCCCTGGGCAGGGCCGCCGTGGTCGATCGGGCCTCGGCGAGCCAGCTTGCTCTGGAAGACCAGTCCTTCGACGCCGTCATCACCGACCCGCCTTACTACGACAACATCTCCTACGCCGACCTGTCGGACTTCTTCTACGTCTGGCTGAAGCGCTCGGTCGGCTTCCTCTACCCGGAGGAGCTCGGCGGCGAGCTCACGCCTAAGCGCCGCGAGGCCATCGTCGCGCCCTACCGCCACGACGGCAGCAAGGACGCCGCGCGCGAGTTTTACGAGGCCGAGATGGCCAAGGCGTTCGCCGAGGCCCACCGGGTGCTGAAGCCGGGCGCCCCGCTGGTGTGCGTGTACGCCCACAAGACCACGCTCGGGTGGGCCAGCCTGGTGGAGGCGCTGCGCAGCTCGGGCTTCATGGTCACCGAGGCGTGGCCGCTCGACACCGAAATGCCGCAGCGGTCGGTGGGCCAGGGCACGGCCTCGCTCGCGTCGTCGATCTTCCTCGTCGCCCGACGGCGCGAGACGGAGGAGGTCGGCGACTACCGGACGGTGCTCAACCAGCTCGACGGGATCGTCAAGGAGCGCCTCAAGACGCTCACCGAGGCGGGCGTCACCGGCTCCGATCTCGTCATCGCAACGATGGGCGCCGCGCTGCGGCCGTACACGCAGTTCGCCTCGGTCGAGCTGCCAAACGGCGAGGAGCTTCGAGCCGACCGCTTCCTCGACGAGGTGCAGTCGCGCGTGCTCGGGGCGGTCCTGCGCGAGGTCCACGGCCTCGCCGACGGCGGCGGCGCCCTCGACCCCGCCACCCGCTACTACGTGCTCGCGCGCTTCTCCTACGGCTATGGCGACGTGCCCTTCGACGAGGCCAACAACCTGGCGCGCACCGCGGGGGTGGAGCTCGAGGACGGGATCGTGCGCGGCAACAATCCGCTGGCGCGCTCGAGCGGCGGCAAGGTTCACTTCTACGACTTCACCGAGCGGGGCGAGAGCCCCGAGCTCGGGCTCGATGGCCTGCGGCTGGTCGACGTCCTCCACGGCCTGCTGTGGCGCGCGGCGCGGCGGCCCGGCGAGGTCGAGGCCTATCTGCACGACGCCCGGCCGGACGTCGGCAAGCTACGCGTGGTCGCGCAGGCGCTCCAGGGTCGCGCGCTTCGCTCCGGTGGCGACGAGGACAAGGCCGAAGAGGCCCAGGCGTGCGAGCGCCTGCTGGGCTCGTGGCGCACGCTCGTCGAGGACAGCTTGTTCACGGGGTGATGACTTGAACGACGCATACAGACTCAAGCCCTGGACCGACGTGGTGCGCCCCCACGACGACGTCGTTTCCGGCGACCTCGCAATGGGCACCTACGCGGCCAACCTCGCCGCGGCCACCCTCGGCGGCGAGGGGGCCGAGGTCTACGTCCAGGCCCAGGCCTTCTTCGAGTCGACCTTCTTCACGCAGACCATGCGCGAGCTGATCGGCGACGTGTTCTCCTCGCTGGACGGCGGTGCCGGCGACCGCGTGCTCCAGCTGCGGACGCCGTTCGGCGGTGGCAAGACGCACACGCTGCTCGCCCTCTACCACCTGGCAACCAGCCGTCAGGCCGCGAAGGCCGCCACCGAGCTGCGCACGGTGCCCGACCCGGGCGACGTGCGCGTGGCGATCCTCTCGGGCGAGTATCTCGATCCCGAGCGCGGCCGCGAGGTCGACGGGCTCACTCTTTCGACCCTGTGGGGCGAGCTCGCTTACCAGCTCGGTGGGCGCGATGCCTACGAGCAGCTGCTGGTCGGCGGGAGCGAGGGAAGCCCCCCCGGCGGCGAGCAGTTGGCGCGGCTGCTCGGCGACCAGCCCACGCTGATCCTCCTCGACGAGGTGCTGGTCTACGCCGCCAAGGGGAAGGGCGTGCGGCGCCTCGACACCACCGTCGAGCGCCAGGCGATGCTCTTTCTGATGAACCTCACCGAGGCCGTGAACCAGCGCCCGCACGCGGCGATGGTCTACTCGCTGCAGGCGAGCATCGGCGAGGCCGTCGGCGAGGAGGAGCTGCTCGAGCGGCTCGAGAAGATCGCCGGGCGGATCGACCGCCGGCGCGAGCCCGTGAGCGGCGACGAGGTGCTGCGGGTGGTGCAGCGCAGGCTGTTCCAGGACCTGGGCGACAGTGAGGTGCCAAAGCGGGTGGCCAAGGCATACGGCGAGCAGCTCGGGACCTTCTTGGAGTCGATCGCCGAGACCGACGGCGATCGTGAGGACGCCCGCGCTCGCGCCGAGGAGCTGGAGCGCCGGATCGTCGACTCCTACCCCTTCCCTCCCGAGCTGATCGACGTGATGCAGCTGCGCTGGGGCTCGCTGCCGCGCTACCAGCGCACCCGAGGCGCGCTGCAGTTCCTGGCCACCGTGGTGCACGCGCTGTGGGCCACCCGCGGGGACCGGGACACCCAGGCGCTGATCGGCCCGGGCGACATCGACCTTGCCGAGGAGGGCACGCGGACCACGCTGCTGCACCAGGTCGGAGAGACCGACCAGTACAGCGCGGTGATCGAGGCCGACTTCCTCGCCGGCGACGCCGGCGCCAAGGCGATCGACACCCGGATCGGGCGCGACGTGCCGGCGCTCGAGCGGCTTCGCGTCGGCTCTCGGGTGGCGAGCGCGATCATGCTGCTCTCCTTCGGCGCCAAGCAGGGCGAGGAGCGCGGCGCTTTCGACCGCGAGGTGATCGAGGCCTCGCTGGTGCCGGGCCTCGACGCCAACAACATCCGTGAGGCGCTGCGCGACATGGAGCGCGAGGCGCTGCTCTACCTGCACCACCGCAGCGGGCGCTACTACTTCGACACCGTCGCGAACGTCAACAAGCTGATTCGCACGGAGCGCGACGCCAAGAGCGGCACGGACGTGCTGGAGCAGGTGCGCGCGGGGCTCGACCGCACGCTCGGCTCCGGGGCGCGCGGAGAGGCAGTGGTCTGGCCGGGCTCGCCGGGCGAGGTCGACGACCGTGCCCTGGGCTTCCGCGTCGTCTACCTGCCGCCGAACTGGGACGGCGGCGGCCAGACGCTCGACTCGTTCATCACCGACGGCAAGGGCGGACCGCGGACCTACCGCAACGCGCTCGCGCTCGCGCTGCCGAGCACGGCCAGCTTCGACGAGGCGCGGTCGGCGGCCCGGCAGACCTTGGCGATCGAGTCCCTGCTCGCGCGAGCGACGAAGCTGAACCTGTCGCCGGAGCAGCGGGACGAGCTGAAGGAGCGCCAGAAGGCGGCCGATAGCGCGCTGGCGACAGCGCTTGGCCAGGCCTACGAGCGGGTGGTTGTGCCGGAGGGGATCGGAGCCGACTCGAAGGTCCAGTTCACCGAGGTCGCGCTGGGCACCGTGCTGGGGGTCGGTCGCACCCTGCACGAACGGGTGCGCGATGCACTTCAGGCCGAGGTATTCGACTCGCTCGAGCCGTCGCGCGTCTCGGTGATCGCGAAGCTCGATGAGCGCGGGCACGAGATGTGCGAGCGTCTGGCCGAGCGCGCATACAGCTTCTTCGAGCTGCCCAAGCTGTGGAGCCCGGCGGCGTTCAAGAAGGGAATCGCGAAGGGCGTGTCCCAGGGGGCTTTCGCCTACGGGACGGGGCTCACCGAGGCGGGCGACGGGTTGGAAAAGGGGGCCACCGGGACGGTTCGCGTTCGCGAGCCGATGGATGCCGATGCAGTGGACCTGGGACCCGGCGCCGCGGTGATCGCGCTTGCGAAGGCCGAGGCGCTGGTGGCGCCGGACGAGCCGCCGGCCCCGCCAGAGCCGCCGCAGCCTCCGCCGCCCGTTGGCGACGACGATGATGGGCGACCGCGCGGCGCCCCTACCGACCACTCCCGTGTGAGGTTGTCGATCGACGCGGCGGAGGACGACATCCACGCACTTCAGCGAGCGCTGAGCGCGCTGCGCGACCTGGTCGCCCCGGGCGGCTTCAAGGTCCGGCTCGAGGTCGACGCGGCCAAGGACAGCGGCGAGGCGATCGACCAGGTCGGTTTCGCAAACCGCGTTCGCGAGCCGCTCGACGAGGCAAGCGGAGTGCGGCTAGATGAGGACTGGGGCCCAGCCAGCGCCGAGGAGAGCTGATGGCGCGTGCGCCGTGGGCGGGCCCGGCGATCTACGACGCCGCCGGCGTCGTCAAGCAGCGCTGCCTGCTCGAGGACGGGTCGCTGTTCGCTGACGGGCGAGCTGTATGGACGCTCGAAGGGGCGGAGCTGCTCAGCGCCCAGATGAGCGAAGACAAGCGGGCGGGGCTGTCGTTCATCGAGAAGCTGAAGCTGCAGGTCACGGGCCTCGAGCCCGAGCTGGTCATGCTTGCGGCTGAGGTTCTCTACCTCGAGCTGCTCGGCGAGCTGGACACCGGAGGTGGGCAGAAGCACACGCACATCGCCTCGTTGCTCGAGCTGCTCGATGCTTCGGTCGTCGTTCCGGAGCAGCTCGATCAGGCGCTACGCGCCGGAGGGGTGGCGAACTACGCCGCCGGCAAGAGCCACCGCGACGCATACGTGCGGTTCCTGTGCCGGGTAGTCGCCGGGGTGAAGACCAGGGGCGCGTCCGACCGGACCGCCTTGCTCGACGACCCTTGGCAGTTCCGCGAGCTCGTGGAGGAAGTCCGAACCTCTACGGATGGGCTCCAGGCGAACGCCCTTCTGCACCTGCTCTATCCGCAGACCTTCGAGTACGTGATCGGTCCCACGAGCCGCCAGCAGTTGGTCTCAGCGTTCGCCGGAGTGCCTGGCGTCGGTGCCGGCGAGAACGAGGATCGCAAGATCGAGGCGATCCGCGGCGCCGCTGACGCACTCGCCGGCCGAGAGCTCGACCTCTACAGCGATCCATTTCATCGAGTGTGGGCCGGGGAGCGGCACGATCGCTGGGATGAGTTCACCGGCTGGGCCGCCCGGCTGTACGAGCGGTCTGACTTCGACGAGACAGAGCGTGACTACAAGGTCGAGGTAGCGGCCAAGCTCGCCGAGGCACGGCGCTTGCTGCTGGTTGAGGACGAGGCCTGGATGGCTGCGCTGACGGCCGCGATCAAACTTCGAAAGAACAACCTCCTCGACTTTCGAGTCAAGGACAACTTCCTAAAGTGGTGCGAGAGCCAACCCACGCCTGCGCGCGAGCTGATCGGGGAACTGTGGTCTGATCATCTCCCGCTCGAAGATCGCGTCGGTAGGTTCCTCGACGCGCTGCCCAACGAGCCCGCAGCCGGACCTGGCACTCGCGCCTCGATCGTCTCGTTCCTGTTGATGGCCGCCGACCGGCCACCAGGCTTCTTCAAGCCGACCATCTACAGCCTGGTCAAGAAGGCGCTAAGCCTGCCTGGGTCCCTGATGATGGACCCCGAGACGAGTCATCGACCGGAGGACCTGGCCGCTCGCCTTGGTGTCAGCGGAGAGCGAGCCCGTTCATTCCTGCGTAGATCATTCCCGCGAGAAGCCTCCGAGCAATACGCGGAGTGGCACCTCTCCACGGAGCAGACCCAGGCGGTCGTCGATCATTTCTCAGGCGACGAGGAAAGCGACAGCGCCTCGGCGCTGTTCTTCGAATGGCAGGTGCTGCTCGAGGAACTGGCCCTCCGCCTGCTGGCACGCGGCGTGCAAATCCGCGACGCGATCGACGCCCAGGGGTTGGCCTACTGGGTCGTCTTTCCCGAGCCGCCGGAGGACTGGCCCGATGACGATTGCGAGAAGCTGCTGGCCTTTAGGGCAGGCGCCTCTGAGCGCGCCGGTGGTGGCGGCGGCACGACTTCAGGCGACACCGACGGGCCCACGCGCGACCCTGGTTTGCCCGCCGCGACGCCGGAGCTCGCCGCCGAGCTGTTCCTGGACACTGCCTGGCTCCAAGAGGCGATCGACCTGCTCTCGGACAAGCGCCAGATCGTCCTGTACGGACCGCCTGGCACCGGCAAGACCTTCATCGGGCGCAGGCTCGCGAAACACCTCGTGGCCAGCGAGGAAAGTTGCCGGCTGGTGCAGTTCCATCCCTCCTACACGTACGAGGACTTCTTCGAGGGGTACCGGCCGCGGAGCGATGGCGACGGCGACCTGTCGTTCGAGCTCGCTCATGGCGCCTTGCGCGAGATGGCCGATGCGGCCCGTCGGGAGCCCGATCGGCCACACGTGCTAATCATCGACGAGATCAATCGCGGCAACGTCGCGAAGGTCTTCGGGGAACTCTACTTCCTGCTTGAGTACCGCGACGAGGAGATCGCCTTGCAGTACTCGCCGCGAGAGCGCTTCTCCCTGCCGGAGAACCTGTTCCTGATCGCCACGATGAACACGGCGGATCGTTCTATCGCCCTGGTCGACAGCGCGCTGCGTCGGCGCTTTCACTTCGTAGAGCTCAGCCCTACGTCGCCGCCTGTCAACGACGTGCTCAGAAGGTGGTTGGCAAAGCACGATCTCAACCGTATGCCGGCAGACCTGCTGAACGCGTTGAACGCCGCCATCGGCGACGACGAGTTCGCGATCGGACCGTCCTACTTCATGACCGAGGACGGATCGGCGCGCGACCTCGATCGCGTTTGGCGCCACGATCTCAAACCGCTGCTCGAGGAGCGCTACTTCGGCTCAGGGCGCGACATCGAGGCCGAGTTCGGGCTGAAGGCCCTCGGCCGGCGCTTGGCCGAGGCGGCCGACTCGGGCGCGACCCAGTCGGACGGCGATGGTCCGCTCGAGAGCTGAGGCCGTCACCCGGGAGATCCGGCTCGAGGCCTGGTCGGAGCAGGAGGCCAGGCTGGACGCCGAGTCGGCTGCGGCGATGCGCGCCACCGGCCTCGTCGATGTACGCCTCGGCGACTCCGCCGCGTCGACCTGGCGGCTGATCACCGACTCGCGTGTTGGCGTGGCCGTTGGCGACACCTGGACGCTGCGGGTGGCGCCCAAGCTCAGGATCCCGCGGTTGATGTTCCTCCTCGGCTACGCCCTCGATCCGAAGGGCTGGCGCGACCAGGCTGCGCCCGTCGGCGACGAAGATGATCTGTTCGAGGCGATCGCCAACGGCTTCGCGTTTCACGCGCTGCGCGCCATCGAGCCGGATCCGCTGCGCGGCTACGTGGCTGTCGATGAGCGAGCGGCGATGCTGCGCGGCCGGCTTCGCGCAGCCGATCAGATCGCGCGGGGCAAGGGGCTCCCACTCCCGCTCGAGATCACCTTCGACGACTACGCGCTCGACATCCCCGAGAACCGCCTCCTCAGATCAGCGACCGAAGTGCTGCTGAGGTTTCGCCGCATCCCCGAGGCCGCGCGGCGGCGCCTCCGGCGGGTGCGGGCGGTCCTGGCCGACGTCGAACCCAGCTTCGATCCGTGGTCCGCTGGTCTCCCCGCGCCCACCCGCCTGAACGAGCGCTACCGGTCGGCGATGGCGCTTGCCTGGCTGATCCTGCGCAGTACCTCGATCTCTTCGGAGGCGGGCTCGAAGCAGTCGATCACCTTCAGCTTCGACATGAACCGGGTGTTCGAGGATTTCGTGTTCACCGCGTTGCGCGATGCGCTCGCGAGCGAGGGCGGCACTCTGCGGCGCCACTACGACGGCCGCTACCTCGACGCTGAGCGCACGCTGAAGCTGATCCCGGACGTCACCTGGTGGAAGGGCTCGCAGTGCGTCGCGGTCCTCGACGCGAAGTACAAGCGGGTCATCGACCACCGCTTCCCCAACGCCGACGCCTACCAGATGCTCGCCTATGGAAGCGTCAAACAACAAGATAGAAGGGATTGGCCGGGTTATGTAGAACCGTGGTGGCGTGATCTATGCGCGCGCGATCGGCGATCGGTACCGCGCTGTGGCTGGCGAGCTCAACGAGCGTCAGCGGCGGGTGTGGGCCGGTGCTGAGGCGCGGTCTCACGGCCGGGGTGGTCAGGCGGCGGTCGCGCGGGCGACGGGGATGTCGCCGACGACCGTGGCCAAGGGGATCGGCGAGGTCCGCTTCGGTGAGACGCTCGAGCCGGGTCGGGTGCGCAGAGCCGGAGGTGGTCGCAG